>JBBRBN010000024.1:0-46786 GCA_038205755.1 Lysobacterales bacterium
GCGCTTGCGACTCGCGCTCATACACCTGCCAAGCGACCACCTGGCGGCTGAACAGGTCGAGCACGGCATACAGGTAAAAGTACTGACCGCGCACGTTGCTCGGCAGGTAGGTGATGTCCCAGGTCGCGATTTGATTGGGCGTGTCGCTGACACCCTGAATCGATCCACTTGGTGATCGCTTTAATCGTGCCACCCGAAGTACCCGTGATCGCCTGATTTGAGTCAGTAGGTGATCGCATGAATCGAGCCATTCTGGGATCGCTTTAATCGAGCCATTTTGGGTTTGCAGGTGGTGCTCGAACGTATCCATGCTCCGTGGTTTTGCCGCGGAGGCCGTTATGTCCAGGAGAACGTTCGAGATGCATCACTATCAAGTTGTGCTGACCCAAATGCGGTCAGGAATGAGCGATCGGCAGGTCGCTAAGTTGGGGTTGATGGGGCGCTACAAGTGCGCCGAGTTGCGGGCGTTGGCGCACGCGCAGGGCTGGTTGACGGGGGCCATGCCGGACGCTCGTGTGTTGCATGAATGGCTGTCGCATTCGGTGCAGCCGGCAGTGGCGTCCGGGGTCGAGCGCTATCGCGATCAGGTGCTGGCATGGGTGGCCGATGGGGTCTTTGCGACGACTATTTTCGCGGCCCTCAAGCGTGAGGGATTTGGCGGCAGCTACTCGGCGGTGCGGCGCTTTGTGCAGAAACTGCCGCGCGCCGTGAACCCCACGGTACCGCTGGATTTCGCCGCTGGCTACAGCGCTCAGGTCGACTTCGGTGGCGGTCCTTCGTTGTTTGAGAACGGCCGTCAGATCAAGACCTGGGTGTTCGTCATGGTGCTGTCGTTTTCACGGCTGCTGTATGCCGAGCTGGTGCGCGATCAGTCGGTGCCGACGTGGCTTGGCTGCCACCGTCGGGCGTTCGAGTTTTTCGGTGGCATCACGGCGCAGGTGCGCATCGACAACGCCAAGTGCGCGATCACCAAAGCCTGTGCCACCGATCCCTTGGTGCAACGCGCGTACGCGGAGTTTGCGCTGGCGGCGAGCTTTCGCATCGACCCGTGTATTCCGCACACGCCCGAGCACAAAGGACAGGTCGAGCGCGGGGTGGGCTACGTCAAGAAGAGCTTCTTTCCAACCCGTGTGATCGAGAGCATCGAAGCCGGTAATCGGGACCTGCTGCGCTGGTGTCGCGAGGAGGCTGGCGAGCGTATCCACGGCACCACGCGCGAGCGTCCCAATGCGCGCTTTTTGCGTGAACAGAGCCTGCTGATCGCGCTGCCGGTGCGCTGGCCGGAGCTGTGCACGTACACCCAAGCAAAGGTCCACCGCGACTGCCACGTGCAGGTCGCCTGCGCGCTCTACTCCGTGCCCTGGCAGCACGTCGGCCAGACGGTGAGCGTCAAGATTGGCGAGCGCCTCGTCGAGGTCTACAACAGCGCGCACCAAGTGATTGCGGCGCACTTGAAGGCGGCCCGCGGCACCCGTCGCACCGATCCCTTGCATATGCCGGAATCGGCGCAGGCGTTCTTCTCGCGTGACCGCCAAGCGCTGGCTAAGGCCGCAGAAGCGATCGGGGCACATTGCTCGGCGCTGATGCAGCAACTGCTCGGTGATCGCGTCCTCGACCGCTTGCGCGCCGCGCAGGGGGTGATTCGACTGGCCGACAAGTACGGCGCCGCGCCCCTCGACGCCGCCTGCGCACGCGCCATGGCATTCGGCTTCTGCGACTACAAAACGGTCAAGGGAATTTTGAAAAACGGGTCCGCAGGCATCAACGAAGCCTTCGATTTCAAGGTCACCGGCGAGGCCTATCAAGGGCGCAGCCGCTTCTCTCCGACGCGCCACTAAGGACCGCCATGAACGCCTATCCAGAACTCACCAGCTTGTGCGCCAAACTCAATCTGCGTGCCTTAGTCGACACCTTCGAGGTGCGCCACCGGCAGGCCCTCGAAGGCTCGCTCAGCCACACCGAGTTCCTCCTGTTGCTGCTCCAGGACGAGCTCGGACGACGCCAGCAGAAACGCTTGGCGACCCGGCTCAAACAGGCCCAACTGCGCCACGAAAAAACCCTCGAAAGCTTCGACGCCAGCGTGCTCCGCGGACAGAAGATTCTGCTCCACGAATTGGCCACCGCGCGCTTTGTCAGCGATGCCGCACCGGTGTTGATCGTCGGCGGTGCCGGCACCGGCAAGACCCATCTGGCGCACGCACTCGGGCACCAGGCACTGCGCCAAGGCTTCGACGTTCTGGCGCTCAGCCAGGCGCAACTCGAGACCCGCCTGGGACAAGCACGCGCGCAAGGAACCCGCGCCAAACTAATCCGAGCCATCAGCCGCGTCGACCTGCTGCTGATTGACGATCTTGGCCTCAAACCCCTGCGCGCGCCGAGCGATGAGGACCTGCACGAAATCATCGACGAACGCTACGAGCGCCGTGCCACCGTCGTCACCAGCAACCTTGATGTCAGCGAGTGGGGCCAAGCCTTCCCCAGCAACCAACTGATCGCCGTCGCCACCATCGACCGCCTCCGCCACCGCGCCTACCAGCTCACCCTCGAAGGCAAAAGCTGGCGTGCACCACGGTCTTCCGTAGCCGCCTCAGCGGCCCACCAGATCCCACCAAAAACAGGACAAAAACACACCCCAAAAACAGCCTAGAATCACACAGCGTTCGAGCCCACCTGCAAAACCCAAAGTGGCTCGATTGACCCGATCATGGGGTGGCTCGATTCAGGCGATCAGTGACAATGTTCCCGCACCCCGCCTTACGCGACCCGATGCCCCCGCACTCGCGACGACCCGGCACCTTCCGACGCCCCCGCACCGCGCGACGCGCCCGCACCTCGCGACGCGCTCGCACATCGCGACGCGCTCGCACCGCGCGACGCGCCCGCACATCGCGACGCCCCGCACCTCGCGACGCCCCCGCACCTCGCGACGCTCCCGAACCTCGTGATGCCCCCAAACCTCGCGACGCCCCCGCCCCTCACGACGCCCCGTAGAGCCGAGCTTGCTCGGCTGCACCCTTGTTGGTTTCCGCAAGGGCGCAGGGTGTAGCGGAGCAAGCTCCGCTCTACAAAACTTGCGCGACCCGATGTTCCCGGACCTCGCCTTGCGCGACCCGATGTTCCCGGACCTCGCCTTGCGCGACCCGATGTTCCCGCACCTCGCCTTGCGCGGCCCGAAGTTCCCGCACCTGGCGATGTTCCCGCACCTCGCCTTGCGCGGCCCGATGTTCCCGCACCTGGCGATGTTCCCGCACCTCGCCTTGCGCGACCCGATGTTCCCGCGCCTGGCGATGTTCCCGCACCTCGCCTCGCGCGACCCGATGTTCCCGCACTCGCGACACTTTCGTAATGCCGGCCCTTGGCTCGAACGGCAGAATCCACCCACTCCGGTTCAGGAAGAGCATTCTCGGCACGACGCCTCCTCGGCGGTGCATGCGACGGGTGGCACAATCGACGCATGCTGCTGTCTCCCTCTCTGGCGTCCTTGCTGCAAGCGCGACACGAAAGCCTGCGCGACGCTGGCTGGGCCGCCGCTGCGCTGCCAGGACTCGAGCGCGTGCTGCTCGCGTCCGATTACGCGCATGAACAGCTGCGCCGACGCCCCGAGCTGCTCCAGTCGCTCACCTGTGATCCGCCCGAACTGACGCTGGGCGAGGCGGCCGAGTCCGAGTGGGGTGATCAGCTGCGTCGCTATCGGCACGCCTGCAGCGTGCGGCTGATCGCCCAGGACATGGCGGCCGGCGCGACGCTGGAGGCCACGCTGGCCGGAAGCACCCGGCTGGCCGATCACTGCACGCAGGTCGCGCTGGACGCCGTAGAACGACAGCTGTTGGCCCGCCACGGACAGCCGCGTGATGCCGACGGACAGCCTCAGCGGCTGGTGGTGTTTGCGCTGGGCAAGCTCGGCGGCAGCGAGCTCAATTTCAGCTCCGATATCGACCTGGTGTTTGCCTACCCGCGGGCCGGCAGCAGCGATGGCCCGCGACCGTTGGACAACGAGGCCTGGTTCATGCGCGCCGGCCAGAAGCTGATTCAGCTGCTCGGCGATACGACTGGCGAAGGCTTTGGCTTCCGCGTCGATATGCGGCTGCGGCCGTTTGGCAGCGTTGGCCGGCTGGCGCTGTCGTTCGCGGCGATGGAGCAGTACTTCCAGCGCGAGGGCCGCGACTGGGAGCGCTACGCCTGGATCAAGGCGCGGCCGATCGCCGGCGATAGTGCTGCCGGCGAGCGCCTGCTGACGACCTTGCGGCCGTTCGTGTATCGCCGCTACCTCGACTTCACCGCGTTTGAGGGGCTGCGCGAAATGAAGGCGATGATCGAAGCCGAAGTGCAGAAACGCGAGTTGGCCGAACACCTGAAGCTGGGACCCGGGGGCATTCGCGAAATCGAATTCGTGGTCCAGCTGCAGCAGCTCATTCGCGGCGGTCGCGAGGCTCCGCTGCGGGCCCGCGGGCTACTGCCGGCGCTGGCTGCGCTGGAGGCAGCCGGGCACATCGAGACCCGCAGTGCCGGACGATTGCGGCAGGCCTACGGCATGCTGCGACGCGCCGAGAATCGCCTGCAGATGCTGCGCGACGAACAAGTCCACAGCTTGCCCGAGGACGCACTGACCCGCGAGCGGCTGGCACTGGGCCTCGGGTTTGCCGACTGGGGCGGGCTGTACTCGGCGCTGGAAGACCAGCGGCTGGTGGTGCGCGAGGAGTTCGACCGCGTATTCGAAGCGCGCACCCGAACGCCGGCCGCAGCGCATGCCGCCTTCGAACGCTATTGGCGCGGGCTGCCGCAGGAGTCGAGCGCGGCCGACCTCGAAGCCAGCGGTATGCCCGACGCAACGGCGGTGCACGCCGCACTGCGCAGATTCATCGACGCCAGCGCGCTGCGCGCGCTGTCGCCGCGCGGCCGCGCCAGACTGGATCGACTGTTGCCGTCGCTGCTGGCGGCGGCCGCCAGCCGGCGCCAGCCGCTGCAGACCATCGAACGCTTGCTGCGCATGCTGCATGCGGTCCTGGGCCGATCCAGCTACCTCGCACTGCTGGAGGAACAGCCGGCGGCAGGGCTGCGGCTGGTCGACGTCATGGCCCGCAGCGCACTGTTGGCCGAGCGCCTGGCGGCTCACCCGCTGCTGCTCGATGACCTGCTCGACGGCCGCGCCGCGCAGGCATTGCCGGACCGCGAGTCGATGCGCAGCGCCTGGCTGACGCTTTCCGCTGGGCTGTCGCAGGGTGACACCGAGCTGCAGCTGCAGCGTCTCAATGAGCTGCGTCAGAGCCTGGCCTTCCGGGTCGCCCGCGAGGCGCTGTTCGAGCGGCAACCGGCGGCTGAAAGTGCGCGCCAGCTGGCCTGCCTGGCGGAGGTGGTTCTGCAGGCGCTGCTGGATATCGCGCTGGCGGAGGTGCGCCAGGCGCACGGCCTGCTGTCGGCCGTGGGCGCCAACGGCGGTATCGCGATCATTGGTTATGGCAGCCTCGGCGGCGCCGAACTTGGCTTCGGCTCGGACCTCGATCTGGTGTTTCTGTTCGACGCCGAGGCCAGCGTTGACGTCAGCGACGGCAGGCGGCCGCTGGACGCGACCCGCTACCAGCTGCGCGCCGTGCAGAAGTTGCTGGCCCTGATTGACACCGCGACCCCGGCAGGGCGTCTGTACGAGGCCGATCTGCGGCTGCGACCGGATGGCGGCAAGGGCATGTTGCTGTGCAGTTTGCGACGGTTTGCTGATTACCAGGCCAGCGAAGCCTGGGCCTGGGAGCACCAGGCGCTGGTGCGGGCGCGCTTTGTGGCTGGCAATCCCGAGCTTGGGGCGGCCTTCGAGACGATTCGCGCCGACGTCTTGGCGCGGCCGCGCGAGCGTGCCGCCGTGCGCCGCGACACCGCCGCGATGCGCCTGCGGATGCGCGCCGAACTGGATCGTTCGCGAGCGGACGCGTTCGATCTCAAGCAGGGCGTCGGCGGACTGGTTGATCTTGAGTTCCTGCTGCAGGCCGGCGTGCTGGCGGCGGCCAGCGCGCATCCTGAACTGTGCGTGCCGCGCGCCACCCCAGCGTTGATCGACGCGCTGGAAGCCGCTGGCGAGTTCAATCCGCAGGCGGCCAGTGCGCTGCGTGATGCCCACGCCTGCCTGCTGGGCGCCGCGCTCGAATGCACGCTGGACGGCCGCTCGCGACTGTCGGAACCGAGTGCCGCGCTGGCTGCCGCGCGCGCCCACATCAGCGCCGCCTGGCGCCACGCCGGGCTCGATCCGGATTGACTGCGCAGCGAGGTGACAGCGGCGCGACTTGCGCAGGCCGGAGACACCGATGGCGCTACAATCCGCCGCATTGCGCCGTTGGGCGCCGAGAGATTCCCTTATGTTGATGATTACGCTTGCCGGCTTCGCGCTCGGCCTGCTGCTGCTGCTGCTCGGCGCCGACTCGTTCCTCAAGGGCGCCTCCGGCGTCGCCCTGCGCTATGGCATCAGCCCGTTCGTGATCGGATTGACCATCGTCGGATTCGGCACCTCGGCGCCGGAAATGACGGTCAACCTGCTGGCTGTCATGCGCGGCAGCTACGACCTGGCGTTGGGCAACGTGGTGGGCAGCAACATCTCCAACATTGGTCTCATTCTTGGCTGCTCGGCGCTGGTCGCGCCGCTGGTGGTGGAAATGCGCCTGTTACGGGTCGAGGCGCCGCTGCTGATCGGCGCGGGCGTCATCACCTGGATCCTGTGCCTGGATGGCATCCTCGGACGTGGTGACGGCATGCTGCTGCTGGCCGGCTTCGTCTGGTTGATGTGGTACATCTTCCGCAACGCCCGCGCCGAGCCCGAAAGTGTGAAGCTGGAGCTGGCCGAGATTGCGGAAACCCGGCCGGGGCTGAAGCGCAACCTGTTTCGGCTTGCGATCGGTCTGGCGATGCTGGTCTACGGGGCGCACGAAATGGTCGAGGCCGCCGTGGTCATGGCACGCATGTGGGGCATGAGCGAGCTGCTCATCGGGCTGACCGTGGTGGCCATCGGCACCTCACTGCCGGAGCTGGCGTCCAGCCTGCTCGCTGCGTCACGCGGTCAGACCGACGTGGCGATGGGTAACGTCATTGGCTCCAACATGTTCAACCTGCTGTTGATCCTCGGCGTTACCGCGGGCTTCCATCCGCTGCCGGTAGCCAGTTCGCTGCTGTGGATCGAGCTGCCGGCGATGGTCGCGATATCGGTCCTGCTATACCTCATGCTGCGGCTGGACCTGAAGATCGACCGCCGCGAGGGCGTGATCCTGCTGCTGGTCTTCGTCGGCTTTATGGGCGGACAGACCGCGATGGCGCTCGGAGGGGTGACGATCTAACCCTTGGGTGCGGTTTCCACCGGCGCCGGCTGTTCGCTGCCCGGGGCTGCAGGTGGCCGCGCCGAGGCGTCGGTGGCCATTGCCGCCTTGGCGATCACCATGGCGCTGACCGGCGCGCTGAGAAACAGGAACAGGGTGATCAGAAGCTCGCGCAGGCCGAGGCTGGAATCCACCCAGGCGTGATGCAGCATCGCGGCCAGCAGAACGCTGCCGACGCCGAGCGTGGAGGCTTTGGTCGGGCCGTGCAGCCGGCGCAGGAAGGTCGACAGCTTGAGCAGTCCAAGCGATCCCACCAGGGCGAAGAACACACCCGATGCGAGCAGGGCAAGAAACAGTGCTTGGAACAGATGGTCGAGGGTCATGCGGGCGCGCTCATTCGATGATGTCGGGGCGAACCACGTACTTCGCCAGCACCACGGTGCCGACAAATCCGAGCATCGCGATCAGCAGTGCCGCTTCAAACAGCAGCGAGCTGGTGTAGTGCAGCCCGAACAGCACCAGCAGCGCCAGCGAGTTGATGTACAGCGTATCGAGAGCGAGGATGCGGTCACTGGCGGTCGGGCCGCGAACCAGCCGCAGCATGTTCATCAGCATGGCCAATCCGAGCCCGCCGATGGCCCAGTCAATTGCGGTTTCGATCATGGGAACACCTCGCGCAGTGGCGCCTCGTAGCGCTGCTTGATCTGAGCGACCGCCGCGGTCGCGTCGTCGACATCCAGAAAGTGCACCAGCAGATGGCGGCAGTCATCGGTGAGATCCACCGAAACCGTTCCCGGCGTCATGGTGATGATGCCGGCCAGGGCGGCAATTCCGTGCGCGTTGGTGAGGTCGAGCGGGATCCAGACAAACGCCGGGCGCAGCCGCTGCTCCGGACCCAGGATCAGCCGCGCTACGGTCAGATTCGATTGCACGATATCCCACAGCACGACCAGCGCCAGCCGGATCGCAACCAGCGGCCGCTGCATGCGCGCGCGGTCGCCGCGCATGCGCCCGGTGGCCAGCGGCAGCAGCACGGCCATCAGCAGCGCCATGAGCACGGTGGGCACATCGAGCCGGCCGACCAGCAGCAGCCAGACCAGGAACACGCTGAGCATCAGCGGCAGCGAGGGTAGCCGGCTCACGGTTGAACCTCGGCGGCTGGCGCGACGTGGGCGGACGGCTTGGGCTGCGCCCCGAGCACAGCTTCGCGGTAGGCCTGTGGATCGAACAGCTGCTGTGCCGCGTCTTGGGTGTAGCGAAGCGCGGGGCCAGCGGCGACGCTGAGCAGCAGCGCCAGCGCCAGCAGGCTGCCGATCGCGGCATATTCGACCGCCCGTGGCGGTGCCGCGTCCGAGGGGCGGTCGTTGTCCTGCCGCCAGAAGATGTGGCTGCCCGCCGCAGCCAGCGCGATCAGCGCAATCAGACTGGTGCCCAGCACCAGCGGCCAGACCCAGCCAGCCTGGGCGGTGGGAACGGCCGCCAGAATCGCCAACTTGCCGATGAACCCGGCCAGCGGTGGCAGGCCGACGATGCTCACCGCGGCCACGAAGAACAGCGCGCCGAGCCGTCCGCGACGGGCGATGTTGTCGACCTTGCGCAGGCTGTCGCCGGCGCTTTGGCGCTGTCGGCCGATGGTGTCGGCGAGCAGGAACAGCGCCGCGGCGGCAAACGAGCTCTGCGCCAGATAGTAGAGGCCGGCGCCGACGCTGTCGGGGTTGGCCAAACCGACCGCAATGAACAGGGTCGCCGCCGATGCCACTACCAGATAGCCGCCCAGCGTCCCCAGCGACTTGGCCGACAGCGCGCCCAGCGACGCCAACAGCAGTCCGATCGCGCCACCGCCCAGCAGCCAGGGCCAGGCGAAGTTGGCCAGCTCGCCGGCGTCGGCGCCAAACAGCACGCTGTAAACCCGCAGCGCCGCATAGACACCGAGTTTGGTCATCACTGCAAACAGCGCCACCACCGGCGCCGGCGTGCGCGCGTAGGTTTCGGGCAGCCACATGTACAGCGGAAACATCGCCGCCTTGGCGCAGAACACCACCAGCAGCATGCCACCGGCAGCCTGGATCAGCGGCAGGTTGGCGAGTGGCGCGCTGATGATCCGCTGGCTCATCTCGGCCATGTTGAGCGCCCCGAGCAGACCGTACAGCAGGCCGATGGCGAACAGATAAAGCGTAGACGCCGCGACATTGAAAGCGACGTAGTGAAGGCCGGCGCGCATCCGCAGCCCGTGGCCACCGCTCAGCAGAAGGCCGTAGGAGGCGATCAGCAGCACTTCGAAAAACACGAACAGATTGAACAGGTCGGCGGTCAGAAAGGCGCCGTTCAACCCCATCAGCTGCGCCTGGAACAGCGCGTGGAAATGCGGTGCCCGCCGGTCCCAGCCGGAGCAGGCGTAAAGCAACGCAGCGCAGCCGAGCACCGCCGTGGTGACCAGCATGATTGCAGACAGCCGGTCCAGCGCCAGCGCAATGCCGACCCAGGCCTGCCAGTTGCCGACCAGATACACCTCGACCGCGCCGCCATCGGCCCGCACCAGCAGCCAGATGGCGACGGCGAGCTGCAGGCCGGTTGCCGTCAGGCCCAGCGCGCGCTGCAGGACAATGCCGCGGGCGGCAACCAGCAGCAGGGCCGCTGACGCCAGCAGCGGCAGCACCACCGGCAGGATGATGAGGTGGGTGCTCACGGTCGGTCTCCGTCGCGCGCGGCGTCGGACCTGGCATCGACGTGATCGCTGCCGTTGTCGCTGCGCGAACGGATCGCTACCACCACCAGCACGGCGGTCATTGCGAAGCCGATGACGATGGCGGTCAGCACCAGCGCCTGCGGCAGCGGATCGGTGAAGTTCGCCAGGGTGGGGGCAATCCCCTCGCGCAGGATCGGCGGCTTGCCTATCACCAAGCGTCCCATCGAGAAGATCAGCAGGTTGACTGCGTAGGCCAGAAACGTGAGCCCCACGATGACGTCGAACGACCGCGCTCGCAGCAGCAGCCAGACGCCGGAGCCGGTAAGCACGCCGATCGCCAGGGCCAGCGCCAGCTCGAGGCTCATGGTTGTCTCCTCGCTGGGCGTTCAGCGATCTTGCCGAGCATGGCCAGACACAGCGTGGCGGTGCCGGCTACCACCAGGAACACGCCCAGATCAAACGCCATGGCGCTGGCGAGCGGCAGCTCACCGACCACAGGCAGCACCGGGTGTCCGAATGTGCTGGTGAAGAACGGGTAGCCGAGGACCCAGCTGGCCATGCCGGTGGCGGTGGCAATCAGCAGGCCCAAGGCGATCGCCATGAGGTAGTTCAGCCGCAGCCGCGCCTCGACCTGCGCCGCGCCCGTCAGCACGTACTGCAGCAGCAGCGGCACCGCCAGAACCAGGCCGGCGATGAAGCCGCCACCGGGCTCGTTGTGGCCGCGCAGGAACAGGTAGATCGAAACGGCCAGCGCCAGCGGGAAGAGCATCCGGCCGACCAGTGCGGGTATGGTCAGCGGGTCGCGGCGGCTATCGGGATCGACCGGATGCAGCGAGCGCATCCGCGCTTCGCCGAGCAGGGCGTGCACAACCACACCAGCCAGTCCGAGCACGGCGATCTCACCCAGCGTGTCAAAGCCGCGGAAGTCGACCAGGATGACGTTGACCACATTGGTCCCGCCGCCTTCGGAAACTGAGCGGGTCAGTATCTCCGAGGCCACCGTATCGAACGGTCGCGTGAGCACCGCGTAGACCATTGCCGCGACGCCACCTCCCGCAGCCAGCGCGATGACGCTGTCCCGACCGCGGCGCAGACGGGTCTCCTCGGCCGGACTTTCTGAGGGCAGGTAGTTCAAGGCCAGCAGCAGCAGCGCAACCGTGACCATCTCGACCAGCAGCTGGGTAAGGGCCAGATCCGGTGCCGACAGCAAGGCAAACACCAGGCTGACCAGCAGACCGACTGCGCCCAGCACGATCAGTGCCGCCAAACGCTGTCGACGCAGCCTCAGCACCGTCGCACAGGCCACGACCAGCAGTACGCCCAGCACAGCCCCGAGCAGCGGCAGTGGCTGGGTGGCGCTGCTGCCGGCCTGCCAGTCGTAGCGCAGGTACGGCGCCATTGCCACGGCCAGCGTTGCCAACACCAGCAGCAGCAGGTAGCGCTGCAGGCTGCCGTTCTCCACTCGCGCGGTGACCCAGCCCGCCGTGACGCCCAAGCGACGCAGCAGCCCAAGAAAAATGCTGCGCCCCAGCGATTTGCGAACGTCGCCGTTGAGGTCGGTGTAGCGGCGCAGAAAAAGGAACAGAGCGATGCCGCCAAGCATGCCGCCGATGCTCATCAGCAGCGGCGCATTGACGCCGTGCCAGACCGCGAGGCTGTACTCAGGCAACCGCGGGCCAAGCACCCCGAAAGCCGCAGCCTCCAGCACCGGAGCCACCGTCAGGGCAGGAAGTACGCCCACGGCAATGCACAGCACCACCAGCACCTCGACCGGAATACGCATCCAGCGCGGGGGCTCGTGCGGAATGTGCTTCATGTCCTCGACCTTGCCTTCCAGGAACACTTCATAGACAAAGCGCAGCGAGTAAGCGACGCCCAGCAGGCCGGCGACCAGGGCAGCGATGCTGATCAGCACCCGCATGGTCGCGTGATGGTCGATATCCAGCGCCAGCGCGAAAAACATTTCCTTCGACAGGAACCCGTTGAGCAAGGGGATGCCGGCCATCGCCAGCGCGGCGGTGATGGCCAGCGCGCTGGTTATCGGCATGACTTTGGCCAGCTTGTGAAGCTTGCGGATGTCGCGGGTCTTGCACTCGTGGTCGATGATGCCGGCAGCCATGAACAGCGAAGCCTTGAAGGTCGCATGGTTGATGATGTGGAACAGGCCGGCGACCACCGCCAGCGGTGATGACAGGCCAAACAGCAGGGTGATCAGGCCCAGGTGAGAAATCGTTGAATAGGCCAGCAGGCCTTTCAGGTCGTGCTGGAAGATTGCCTTCCAGGCGCCCAGCAGCATGGTCGTCGCGCCGATTCCGGAGACCAGGAAAAACCACAGGTCGGTGTCCGCCAGCGCCGGGTGGATGCGCGCCAGCAGGAACACACCAGCCTTCACCATTGTTGCCGAGTGCAGATAGGCCGACACCGGCGTCGGCGCCGCCATCGCGTGCGGCAGCCAGAAGTGGAATGGGAACTGTGCGCTCTTGGTGAACACGCCCAGCAGCACCAGCACGCAGGCATACGGGTACAGCGCGTGGCCGCGGATCAGGTCCCCCGAGGCCAGCACCACGTCGAGCTCGTAGCTGCCGACGATGCGGCCGATCAGCAGCACGCCGCCAAGCATTGCGAGGCCGCCGGCGCCGGTGATGGCAAGGGCCATCTGAGCGCCTTCGCGGGCGTCCCTGCGATGAAACCAGTAGCCGATCAGCAGGAACGAGCTGATGCTGGTCAACTCCCAGAACACCACCAGCAGCAGAAGGTTGCCGGCCACTACCATGCCGAGCATGGCGCCCATGAACAGCAGCAGGAATCCGAAGAAGCGTGGCGAACTGTCCGTCTCGGCCAGGTAGTAGCGGGCGTAGATGACAATCAGCAGGCCAATTCCCAGCACCAGGCCGGCGAACATCCAGGCCAGGCCGTCAAGACGAATGCTGAAGGCCAGCCCGAGCTGCGGAATCCAATCGTGATGGATGCTCGGCACCTCGCCGCCCAGCACCGCCGGCGTAAGCAGCGCCAGTATCACCAGTCCGCAAGCTGGCGCCAGCGCCGCCAGCCAGGCGATCAGTGAGCGCCGCGTGGGGCCCAGGAGGCCAACCACCGCAGCGAGCAGGAAAGGGGCAGCGACCAGCAGTTCGAGCATGAAGGGCAGCGGAAGTTAAGGTGGGGGTGTCGCGGCCTAGCAGCCTGTCGGACGTAGGTCGGCCGGGCTGCAAATTCGTCTGCGCGGCCCGAGTGTTCAAAAAAAGCGCACGCCGCCAATTCTTGGCCCGTAGCGCTTCTAAGGGCCTGCGAATCGTCGTTGTCTGTCCTCACGCAGCCAGCAATCGCCTCGACCACCCAAGGCCGACAGGCTGCTAGTCACGCGAGGCCCGAGTCTACCGCAGGTCGGCGGCGCGGCAATGGCTAGAGGACCACCCAGCAAACGGCGGTTACCACCAGTACTCCGAGCACATTCAGCATCGCGCCGTGGCGCAGCATGGCCTGTGCCGGCACCAGGCCGCTGCCAAACACGATGGCATTGGGTGCGGTCGCCACCGGCAGCATGAAGCTGCAGCTTACGGACAATACCGCTGGCACCATCAAGAGCGCCGGGTCGATGCCCATCGCAACTGCGGAAGCCGCCAGAATTGGCAGCATGAGGACGGCGGTGGCGGTATTGCTGGTCAGCTCCGACAGAATGCTGACGCTGGCGGCGATCAGCACGATGCGCAGCAGCAGCGGAAGCTCAAAAACGCTCTTGAGCTGCTCGCCCAGCATCGCCGACAGGCCGCTGGTCTGAAATGCAGTTGCAATGGCGATGCCGCCGCCAAACAGGATCAGCACGCCCCACGGAATTCGCTCGGCGGCTTCCCAGTCGAGCAGGCGGCCGCCGGCGCCGTTCGGAATAAGCGCCATCAGGACAACCCCCAGCAGGGCAACGCTGGCATCGTTGGCGCCACTCAGCCCCAGCCACGTTTGCCAGCCGCCGAAAGGCTCGCTGCGCGTCACCCAGGCCGCGGCGATGGCGCCAAACAACAGCAACACGCGACGTTCGCCGGCCTGCCAGCGGCCGAGCTGCGGGAGCTGGGCCGCCGGTGAGTCGCCGAGGCCGCGCGCCAGCCACCAGGCCGCCAATGGGACCAACAGCAGTACGGTCGGAATTCCGAAGCTCATCCAGCGGGCAAAGCCGATCGGCTCGCCGGTGGTCTGGGTGTAGACCTGCATGAAGACCAGATTGGGGGGCGTGCCAAGCGGCGTCCCAAGACCGCCGATGCTGGCCGAATAGGCGATCGCGAGCAGGAGCGGTACGGCCAGGCGCGGGTCGGGGTAGCGCTCCAGGATTGCCAGCGCCACCGGCAACAGCAGAAGCGTGGTTGCGGTGTTGGAAATCCACATTGACACCAGCGCCGCGGCGGCGGCAAAGCCGAAGATCAGGCTGCGACCGCTGGCGCCGCCAAACACCTGCACCATGCCGATCGCCAGCCGCCGATGGGCGCCGTTGGTTTGCAGCGCGGTCGACAGCATGAAGCCGCCCGCCAGCAGCAGGATCAACTCGTTGCCATAGGCCTGCGCCACCTGCACCGGCGTAAGCACGCCGAGCAGGGGAAACAGCCCCAACGGCAGCAGCGCGGTCACCGGATGGGCGATCGGCTCCAGCATCCACCACAGCGCGCACCAGACCGTCACCGCCAGCGTGATGGCGGTTTCGCGCGGCAAGCCGGCCGCCACCGACGCGACCAGCACGAGCGCCGCCGCCAGCGGGCCAATCAACAGCTTCCAGCGCGCTGTAGGCTTCGGAAAAGTGGTGTTCATGGGTCGTAGGCTCGTGCAACGACGCCGCGCTGGCAAGCCGTGCAGCTATCCTCGAACCATGTCGCCGTCCACGTCACCCACAGCAACCACAAACTCCGCCGACACGCTGGTGCTTGGCGGCAGCGGTGCCGTCGGGCGCTATCTGCTGCGTCGAATCAGCGTCGGCGGGCGTGTTGCGACGGTGCTGTCGCGGCGTCCGGCGCCGGCCTGGTCACGCCCATGGTCAGGCCTGCACTGGCTGCCCGGCGCGCTGCCGGGGCTTGCCTTGAGCATGCTTTCGGACACATCGGTCCTGATCAGCGCGGGGCCGCTCGATTGCCTCGCGGACGTCTGTGCTGCCGGTCTGCCGCCGGGCCTGCAGCGGGTGGTGGCATTGTCCTCGTTGAGCATTGAGTGGAAGCGCAACTCACCCAATCCAGCCGAGCGCGCGCTGGCGGCCCGGCTGCTGGCGGCAGAGTGCACGTTGACCGATGTTCTGGGTGCAGCGCAGGTGCCGCTGTTGCTGCTTCGTCCTTCAATGATCTATGGCGCCGGCATCGATCTGAGCCTCACGCCGTTGCTGCGTTACGCGCAACGTTGGGGACTGCTGCCCTGGCCGCAGCACGGACGCGGGCTGCGCTGTCCGGTGCACGCGGACGACGTTGCCGCCGCGCTGTATGCCGGCGCGTTCTCCGGGTCCCCGCTGTCTGCGACCATCGATCTGCCGGGACCCCGCGGCCTGCCGTTCGACCAGCTGCTGGATACACTGCTGCAGTCACTCGCGAATGGCGCCAGGCGGGTCCCGATACCGTTGCCGCAGGCCGTGCTCCGGCAGATGGCCGGCGGCCGAAGCCGGCTGGCCGCCGGAGCTGCGACGGTACTGCGCAGCGGCAGCGACCAGCAGGCCAGCGCCGTTGGTTGGCACTGTCTGGGCATTACGCCCCGCGCGTTCCTGCCGCAGCGCGATGACTTTGTCCGTTGGCCCGAATGATGGGGTCGCAACGAACCATGCGGTTGCGTATCGATCCTGAGTGGTTTGCTGCAATGCAACACGCAAATCATTGTGAGCGCGAGTTAAATTGTCGTTGCAATCGCTTGCTGCGGCTACCTATGATGCGACCTCAGAACTTCTCCGATTTCCCCCGAAGGAAACGATCATGCAGGCCCGACTGACCCTGTCTCTGGCGCTGACCTCGCTGCTACTCGCAGCGTGCGGCAGCTCAAGCAACAGCCCCCGCGCAGCAGCCACACCTGCTGCGACCAACGCCAACGGCAGCCCGGTTACCGGTGTCCTGACGGTCCGCTTCGACACCACCGCGGGCAAGATTCCCCGCCCCAACAATCTGCTGTTGTCGGGCACCACCGACTTGACGCTGAACATTCCGGTGGCCAATCCGAACAACTTCGGTGACCCGCTGGTTGCCGTCAGTTCGCTGGATGGCTGGAGCACGGTGGCGCCGTGGACCTTCCAGTTCCAGGGCGGCGCGACGCCGGATGCCACTTCGGTCATCGCCGGCACCTCGGTGCGCCTGTTCGAGGTCAGACTCACAGGGCCTGGCGGTGGCGTCACCGGCATCATCCGTGAGCTGCAGCCGACCACTGAGTTCGTGACGGCGGTGACCACCATCGACGCCCGCGACTCCAACGGCGTCGCGTCGCAGGGCGTGGCCATCCTGCCGACCCAGCCGCTCAAGCAGCTGACGTCCTACATGGCGGTCGTCACTGATCGCATTCGCGACAGTCAAGGCAACGATGCCACGCCTGACCAGACCTACTTCCTGGCCAGTCGTACTGCTCCGCTGTGCACCGCCGGCCAGAGCACCGACCCGCTGCTGCCGTCCGCCACCGCCTGCGCGCTCGAGCCGCTGCGGCAGCTGACCAACTCGCAGCTGGTTGCCGCTTCTGCTGCTGGCATTCCGCGCGAACGCGTCGTGGTGTCGTGGGTGGCGACGACCCAATCGATCACGCCAGTGCTGCAGGCGGTCAAGTCGGTCACGCGCCCGGGTGCCACGCTGATCGCGCCGACCGGGCTCACCACCGCCGCCGCCGGTTTGCCGCCGGTTGCTGACATTTTTGTCGGGTTTCTTCAGCTGCCCTACTACCTGGTGCCGCCCAGCGCAGCCGCTCCCACCGGGCCGTTGGTCGGCTTCTGGAAGGCCGCGCCCGGTGCCTACGTGCCGCCGTTCAATGCGCTTGGACTGAGTCCGGCCTCAACCAACATCACCTTTGCCAATCCTATCCCGGTGGCTAACGCCAATGTCCGGGTGCCGGTGCTGATGACCGTTCCCAATGCCAACTCAGGCCGCACCCGTCCGGCCAGTGGCTGGCCGCTGGTGATCTTCCAGCACGGCATTACCCGCAACCGCACCGACATGCTGGCGATTTCGGCCACGATGGCGGCGCAGGGCTTCGCGGTCGTCGCGATCGACCAGCCGCTGCACGGCGTATCCCCGGGCAACTCGGATTTCGCCAGCACCGCGCCGTTCTTTGTCAGTGCCGGCAATCCGCTGACCGCGCCGCTGGCCGCACTCGGCGTGGGTGAGCGAACCTTCAACGTCGACTATGTCAACAACACCACTGGCGCGGCGGGTCCCGACGGCACCCCGGATGCATCGGGCACCCACAGCATCAACCTCAGTTCGCTGCTCACCTCGCGTGACAATCTCCGCCAAGCAGTGGCCGACCTGTTCGTGCTGGCCGCCACCGTTCCGCGTTTCGACATCGACGGCAACGGCACGGGGGATTTCGATACGTCCCGCATTGGCTTCGTCGGCCAGTCGCTGGGTGCCATGGTCGGAATCCCGTTTCTGGCGCTGGAGCCGACGGTCAACGTCGGCCTGCTCTCGGTTCCGGGCGGCGGCATCGCGCAGATGTTGAACGGCTCGCCGACCTTTGGACCGCGCATCCGCGCTGGCCTGGCCGCGGTCGGTGTGGTCGCCGGCACGCCGGAATTCAACAGCTTTCTCGGCGCCGCCCAGCAGGTCCTCGACCCGGCCGATCCGATCAACTACGGCTTCGCCTCGGTGACCAACGCACTGGTTTTGCACGAAGTCGTTGGTGGAGGCACTGTGCTGCCCGATCAGGTCATTCCGAACAGCGTTGCCGGCGCGCCGCTGTCGGGCACCGAGCCACTGATCCGCGCGCTCGGCCTGCCGAGTATCACCGGCACCCGCCAAGCTGCCAACGGCGTGCGCGGCGCGGTCCGCTTCATCGTCGGCGATCACGGATCGCTGTTGAGCCCGGCGGCATCGCGGCCGGCCACGTTGGAAATGCAGGGCCAAATGGCTTCCTTCCTGGCGTCCGGCGGTGCCGTACTGCTGGTGCAGGATCCCTCGGTCATCCGTACGCAATAAGCCCCGAATCGAGGACATGTCCATGAAGCGCACTTTTTCGACGTCCCGCACGCCCTCGGCCCCGGGCGCTGCACGGCGACACCGTCCCCTCGCACTCGCCGTTGCGGCGGTGCTGCTCGCGCCCGCGGCGCACGCGATCGAGATCAACAGCGGTGAACTCACCGGCACGCTCGATACGACGGTTTCCTACGGCTATTCGACCCGGCTGCAGGACCAGGCGGAGGGTCTGGTCGGCAAGGCGGTGTTCAATCCGCTGCTCGCGGCGCAGGTCGCGGCGCTGCAAAGCCAGGGCCGTTTTCAGGAAGCGCGGGCGCTGCAGATCGCTGCCCCCGGTCGCTTCTCGGTCAACCGTGACGACGGCAACCTGAAGTACGACAGCGGCGATGCGATTTCCAGCGCATTCAAGATCACCAGCGAGCTGTCGCTCAACTACCGTGATTCCGGCGCGTTTGCCCGCGCCACCTACTTCTATGATTTCGAGAACAACGGCCGCGACGACCTGACCGACGTGGCCAAGGATCTGATCGGCAGTCGTTTTCGACTGCTTGATGCCTTCGTGTTCCACAACTTCAGCATCGGCGAGTCAGTCACCGCCAACGTCCGCGTTGGACGCCAGGTCATCAGCTGGGGTGAAAGCACCTTCATCCAGAACGGCATCAACGTGATCAACGCGGTCGATCTGTCGGCATTGCGCGTGGCGGGCGCCGAGCTGAAGGAAGCCTTCCTGCCGCTTGACGCGGTCTACGCCTCGTTCGGTCTGACCGAAAACCTGTCATTCGAAGCCACCTATCTGCTCGAATTCGAAGAGATCGAGATCGATGCGGCCGGCACCTACTTCAGTGCCAACGATTTTGCGTCACCGGGCGGCACGTACGTGATGCTCGGATTCGGCACGGTCCCGCAACCAGTGCTGAATCCAGAGCTTTACGGCGATGTCTGCCTCAGCGGCCCTGCCGGTTTTGCCCGCAGTGATAACGGCTTGCCGGCCGCGCTGGTGGGCGCCGGCTGCGGCGCGTCGTTCCCGCGTGCACCGACCGTCTATGCCAAGGACAGCGGCCAGTTCGGACTCGCTTTGCGCTACTTCGCGTCCGAGTTGAACGATACCGAGTTCGGCTTCTACTACATCCGCTATCACAGCCGCGTGCCGCTGATTTCCGGCATCTCGGTGACCAGCACCAATCTCAGCTCGGGTCGTTACTTCCTTGAGTATCCGGAAGACATCGATCTGTACGGAATGAGCTGGAACACCTCGCTGCCGTACGGTGTTGCCTGGCAGGGTGAGCTGAGCTACCGCGACAACATGCCGCTGCAGATTGATGACGTGGAGCTGCTGTTTGCTGGACTCACGCCAATCAACGGGGTAGTTCCCCAGCCGTTCCTGCGGTTTTCCAGCCAGCTCGGTAGTTTTGGCGTCGGTCAGTACATCAAGGGCTGGGATCGTCACGAGGTGAGCCAGATCCAGTCGACCTTCACCAAGCTGTTCGGCCCGAACAACATCCTCGGTGCCGAGGCGGTAGCGGCGGTCCTGGAAATCGGTGGAACCAAGGTGTGGGATTTGCCCGATCCGTCCATTCTGCGCTATGAGGGCGAGGGCACGGACACCGGCGGTGGCGCGGATGCCAGCACTGGCGCCGGGCGCAACCCGCAGACGCTGGATCCCAATGGGTTCCCGACGCAGTTCAGCTGGGGCTACCGGCTGGCGATCCGGGCCGACTACAACAATGTGTTCAGCACCCCGATCAATGTCTCTCCGCGCATAGCGTTCAATCACGATGTGAACGGCATTACCCCAGGCCCAGGTGGCAACTTCCTTGAGGGTCGCAAGTCGGCGACGGTGGGTGCTGAAGCCACCTACCTCAACCGCTGGGCTTTTGACCTCAGCTGGACCATTTTCACCGGCGGCAAGCCGTTCAACCAGATTTATGACCGTGACTTCGCCTCGTTCTCCATCAAGTATTCGTTCTGATCTGCAGGCAGGGAGATAACCGCAATGCGCACTCTGAAGCTACGCGCCATCGCCATCACAATCGCCACAGCGATGGTGGCGACGGTGAGTCATGCCGCTCCGCCGAAGGATCAGCTTGATCGACTGGGCAAGGATCTGACCGCTGTAGGCGCCGAAAAGGGGGCCAACGCGGACGGCACCATACCGGCCTACACCGGCGGTATCACCTCGCCGCCGGCCGGCTACAAGGTCGGCGACCATCACCCGGATCCTTTCGCTTCCGACAAGATCGCCCTTACGATCACGCCGGCCAACTACAAGACCCACGCTGACAAGCTGACGGTCGGTCAACAGGCCATGTTCGCGAAGTATCCGACCTTCGCCATGAACATCTACCCGACCCGCCGGTCGGCATCGTTTCCACAGCGCACCTACGATTTCACCATCAAGAATGCGGCAACCGCCAAGCTGGTGACGGGTGGCGATGGCGTGACTGATGCCGCTGAAGGCATTCCGTTTCCGATCCCCTCCAATGGCTACGAAGCGATCTGGAACCACAAGCTCAAGTACAAGGGTGTGTCGGTGGCGCGTTGGGCCAATCAGGCGGCGCCTACCGCCAGCGGTCAGTACAACATGGTGCGCATCCGCGAAGAAGTGCTCGGCCTGTACTACAAGCCCGGCAACACCATCGCCGACATCAACAACATCCTGATCTACTTCTACCAGGTGGTGGAAAGCCCGGCGCGACTGGCCGGCCAGGTGCTGCTGGTTCACGAGACCCTCAACCAGTCCACTCAGCCGCGCCAGGCATGGATCTACAACCCCGGCCAACGCCGCGTGCGTCGGGCGCCCAACGTCGCCTACGACAACCCGGGCACTGCGTCGGACGCGCTGCGCACCAATGACATGACCGACATGTTCAATGGCGCGCTCGACCGCTTCGATTGGAAGCTGGTCGGCAAAAAAGAGATTTACATGCCGTACAACTCCTACAAGGCCCACAGCGACAAGCTGAAATACTCGGATATCCTCAAGCCGGGACATGTGAACCCCGATCTGCTGCGCTACGAGCTGCACCGTGTCTGGGTAGTGGATGCGACGCTCAAGCAAGGCAAGCGGCACATCAACTCGCGGCGCACGTTCTACCTTGATGAGGACAGCTGGCAGATTCTGGTGATCGACCATTACGACGGCCAAGGCCGCATGTGGCGTTACTCCGAGGCGCCGTCGATCAACTACTACGAAGTGCCGGTGTTCTGGAGCACGATGGAAAATCACCACGATCTGCAGTCTGGCCGCTACATCGCGACCGGTCTGGACAACGAGGAGAAGATGTACGACTTCGCGTTCCAGACCACGCCAGACGCGTTCTCGCCGCAGGCACTGCGTTCGCGCGGCGTTCGCTGAGCGACGTGAGAGGGTGAACCATCGGCCAGCCGCGCCAAACGCGCGCGGCTGGCCGTTTTTTTTTCCGGGCCGCGCCCGTGTGGCGGCGACCCCAGCCTGATCAGCCAATCCCGGGGGTGGGAGCATGAATCCGCGTTCGTTCCGAGAGTTCCGGCCGCTGGCGGCTGCGCTGCTGTTTGTCCTGCCGCTGGCCTCCGCTGCAGCGCAGGATGCCGCACCGGCGCCGCCGACCGAGGCGGTCGAGGTGATGCCCCTGGCAACGGACCGTTCGCTGATGCTCGACATCACCGAAGGCAACCAGCGCGCCATCATGGTCGGCGAGCGGGGCCACATCCTGGTGTCCGAATCGCGCAGTGACTGGCGCCAGATTACCGACGTGCCGACCCGGTCAACGCTCACCGCGGTCACCGCGTTGGGCGATAGCGTCTGGGCGGTCGGACATGACGGAGTCATCCTTCACAGCCCGGATGGCGGGCTGACCTGGACCCTCCAACGCCGCGAGGTATGGACACCACCGGCTGCCGACGACTTGGATCGCGACCCGCGCTTTGGCGCTCCGCTGCTCGATGTCCTCTTCGTTGACGCAGACAGCGGGTTTGCGATCGGCGCCTACAGCCAGATCCTGCGTACCGCCGATGGCGGGGCCACGTGGACGCCGTTACAGCTCAGCAACACCGGCAGCCAGAATGCCGCGGACGACGTCAACGCTGACAGCGCGGAAAACGACGCCGGTGACGCGGGCCAGCAGGACTGGATGTTCAGCGATGAAGAGCTCGCCCTCGACGAAGAGGACGACCCGCACCTCAATGGCATCGTCCGCACCTCGTCGGGGCTGCTTTTCATCGTCGCCGAGCGCGGCTCGGCGTTTCGTTCGCGCGACAGCGGGACCACATGGGAGCGCCTCAGCTTGCCGTACGACGGCTCGATGTTCGGCATCATCTCGCTGGGCGACGCTCGGCTGCTTGCTTACGGCCTGCGCGGCAACGTGCTGGAGTCACGCGACGACGGCGAGAGCTGGGAGTCCGTCGAGACCGGCACCACGTTGAGCCTGCTTGGCGGCGCGGCGCTGCCGGACGGCGGCGCGGTCGTCGTCGGCGCCAATGGCGTCGTGTTGCATCGGATTGATGCCGATTCACCATTCAGCATCGGCACCTATGAGAACGCCAACCTGGAGACGCCGATTCTCGCCAGCGTCCGCCCCCAGGGCGTGCGGACCTTCCTGGTTGCCGGTGAGCGCGGCTTCGGTCGCTACCAGATCAACTGAGCCCCGGGCGGGCCCCCCGCCTGCCCGCCAGACACTCTTCAGGATCCGATCGGAGTTCAAGCATGAGCCTCAAACAGACCGCAATCGGGCGCTTCGCCGAAGGCATCGTCTTCGGACGGCGCGCCCTCGTGCTGGCGGTATTCATCATTGGCACGCTGGTGATGGCGTTCTACGCCAGCCAGCTGCGCGTGGAAGCCGGGTTCAAGAAGCAGATCCCGCTCGGCCACGAGTACATGCAGACCTTCATCGACTACGAGAGGGACTTCGGCGGCGCCAACCGCGTCCTGATCGCCGTGATGGCCAAAGACGGCGACATGTTCGATCTGGGCTTCATGAGCACCTTGGAGAAGATCACTGGTGATGTGATCGGCATGGACGCGACCGATGACGCGCGGGTCAGCTCGATCTTCACTCCCAACGTGCGCTTCGTCGAAGTGGTTGAAGACGGCTTTGCCGGCGGCAACGTCATCCCATCGACCTTCATCCCCAGCGACCCCAGCTTCGTCCCCAGCGCAGAGGACTTCGCCACCATCCGCAGCAACATGGTCAAGGCCAATATCATCGGCCGGCTGGTTGCCAAGGACTTCTCCGGCGCCATGGTCTGGGCCGAGCTGGTGCCCGAGGATGCCGGGCGCAAGATGGACTACCAGGACGTCGCCGCCCAGCTTGAGGCGCTGCGGCAGAAGTACGAGGGGGCTGACTACACCATCCACATCATCGGCTTCGCCAAGGTGGTCGGCGACATCGCCGACGGCGCAAAGTCGGTGGTGACGTTCTTCGGCGTGGCGATCGTGCTGACGTTCGTTCTGCTGGTTCTGTATTCGGGCTCGTTCCGGCTGGCGAGCTGGACGGTGCTTGCGGCGATCATCGCGGTGGTCTGGATGCTAGGCGTGCTTCGGCTGCTTGGTTTCGGCATCGACCCGATGAACATCCTGACGCCATTTCTGGTGTTCGCCATTGGCGTCAGCCACGGCGTCCAGATGATCAACTCCTGGCTCTCAGAGCGCCTGTTCGGCGGTGCCGAAGGCGACGCGGCGCTGCTGCAGCGCTCGAAGGGCGTCGATAGCCTGCAGGCGGCAAAGCGCTCCTTCCACCGCCTGCTGGTGCCCGGCTCGATCGCCCTGCTGTCGGACTGCATTGGCTTCGTCACCATCCTGTTCATCGACATCCGGATCATCCAGGAGCTCGCGATCACCGCCTCCATCGGCGTGGCGATCATCATCCTGACCAACCTGATGCTGCTGCCGGTGCTGCTGTCCTACACCGGCTTCGGCAATCGCTACGAGACGTTCCGTGCCCGCCGCATCCGTCGCGAAGGCGGACCAAACCACTTCTGGCACGCGCTGGCGCGGTTCTCGCACCGCGGCCCGGCTGCTGCGGCGATCCTGGTCGGCATCGGGTTGGCCGTGTTCGGCTTCTTCAAGGCCCAGGAGATGAAGATTGGCGACTCCGAGGCCGGGGTCCCTGAGCTGCGGCCGGAGGCGCGCTACAACCAGGATGCCATTGCAATCAGCGAAAGCTTCGCCCTGGGCATCGACGCGATCAACGTGATCGTCGAGGCGCGGCCGGACGCCTGCACGCTGAGCTACCCGGTGATGGAGTTGGTCGACCGTTTCAGTTGGCACATGAGCAACATCGAAGGCGTGCAGCAGGTCATCTCCCTGCCGATGGCGGCAAAAATCGTCTATGCCGGATGGAACGAGGGCAACATCCGCTGGCGGGTACTGTCGCGTGATGGCGACCAGCTGCGCGTCGCTACCCAGGGCTTCGAGACCGACTCCGGCCTGCTCAACAGCGACTGCAGCGGCATGCCGGTGATGATCTTCCTGGCTGACCACAAAGCCGAGACCATCACGCGCGTGATTGACGGCGTAAAGGCCTTCCGCAGCGCCAACGACGCTTGGTATCCGGGCATGAACCTCCGCCTGCAGCTGGCCGATGAGGCCAAGGCGGCAGCGGAGGCGGGGGAGGACTGGACCAGCGACAAGCTCAACCTGCGGCTGGCCACCGGCAACGCTGGCGTGATGGCAGCCACCAATGAGGTGGTCAAAGCCAACCAGGCGCCCATGATGCTGTGGGTCTACGCCGCGGTGATCGTGCTCTGCCTGCTGACCTACCGCTCGCTGATGGCGACCATCTGCATTGTGCTGCCGCTGGCCCTGGTCTCGCTGCTGGCCAATGCGCTCATGGCTTACATGAACATCGGTCTGAAAGTGAACACCCTGCCGGTGGCGGCGCTGGGCGTGGGTATCGGCGTCGACTATGCGATCTACATCTACAGCCGCATGCGCGAATTCCTCGACGAGGGCGAGTCGCTCGAAGTCGCCTACTACAAGGCACTCAAGCTGACCGGCACGGCGGTGCTGTTCACCGCGGTGACGCTGGCGGTCGGTGTGGGCACCTGGATATTCTCGGCTCTCAAATTCCAAGCCGACATGGGCGTCCTGTTGAGCTTCATGTTCGTCATGAACATGGTCGGCGCGATCATCCTGCTGCCCGCGCTGCTGGCTTGGCTGACCCCCAACGCGGGGCGCAAGTCGGCGGCCTGAGGACCGAGCCGCCGCTTTAGCGGCCCCCACAGGAAGGGTGTGGGAGCCGCGGTCTCGACCAAGGTCAGCACCGTGCTGTCGCTGGGCTGCTGCGCCACCACCGCCTTCGCGGCTGCCCGCGTAACTGGGCGGTCCGAGCGATGGGAACTTGTGCAGCGTCCCCTTTGGGAGCCGCAACGCGGCGATGCAGCGCCCAGGCTCGGCAGGGGTCGTCGCCACGGCGGTGATCGTCAGGCACATCGCCCTACAGTTCGGTCGGCTCCGGCAGCGGCCGCGACTTGCTGCGCGCACGCAGCGCAATTGCCAGCACGCCGCCCAGCACCATCGCGCCGCCCAGCAGTAGACGCGGTCCTGGCCGGTCGCCCCAGAACGCAACGCCCAGACCCACCGCAAACAGCGGCGTCAGCAGCAGGTAAGGCATCACCTTGGACAGCGGGTAGCGCTGCACCAGCCAGTAGAACAGGCCGTGGCCAAGCGCCGAGGCGATGACCGCCGAATAGGCGACGCCAGCCCATGCAACCCATGGCGCCTGCACCAGCGCGGCGGCCTGGCCATCCTCGAACGCAGCACTGATCGCCAGCAGCGGAACTATTCCGATCAGGGCGTTCCAGGCCTGCTGGTTGAGTGGGTGCATGCCGCGCAGGCGCCGCAGTACCACGGTGCCAATGGACAGCAGCAACGCCGACAGCAGCAGCAGATAAAGTGATTCGGGCGCGGCCAGAACAAGCGGGTCAAAGCCCAGCACCAGGATGCCGGAAAAACTCACCGCGATGCCCAGGCCGGTGCGCCAGCCGAAGCGTTCGCCAAGAAAAACAACGGCGAGCAGCGCGGTCATCGGCACGTAGCTCTGCGTGACAATCGCCGGCGAGGCAAGGTTGCCGGCCAGCTGCAGGCCCCAGAAGCTGAAGCCAAAGTGCAGCGCCCCTGAGCACATCGCCACCGCTACCAGGCGTCCCCACTGGCCGGCCGGCGGCCAGCGGAGCCAGGGCAGCAGCAGCAGCGCAACCAGCAGGAGCCTCAGTGCGGTGAACAGGAATGGCGGCAGATGCTGCAGCGCCGCCGCCGAGGTCAGGAAGTTTCCGGCCCAGGCAAGGCAGATCAGCAGCACCAGCAGGAGATGACGAGCTGGCATTGTGGACGAACGCAGTTTGCGCCGCGGCGGGCGCGGCGAGCAGGTGAAGGAGTGCGCGTGCTAGGGCTGATTCAGTACTTCAGACCCGCGCGCCGGAACAGCTTGCTCAGCAGCCACAGCGGGCCAATCAGCAGGTAGGAAAGGTCGGTAAGAAATGAGGGGCGCTTGCCTTCGATGTTGTGCCCGATGAACTGTGCGATCCAGGCCAGCACAAACACCGCCACCGCGGTCCACAGCAGCGCGCTGCTGCCGATCTGGGCGTGCAGCCAGTGGGTCAGGCCCAGCAGCGCCACCAGAAACACCAGCATGGCCAGCGCCAGCGGGCGCGATAGCCGGACGTAGAAGCCCATCGCCGCCACCAGCGACAGGCCGGCCCACAATCCGGGCCGACCAAGGCCGGCCGGCACCGGAATGACCCAGAGCAGCGCGATAACCGTCCAGACGATGAACGGAACGCAGATCCAGTGGATCAGCTGATTGGTCGGGTTGCGGTGGTCCTCGCTGTAGTTGCCCAGAAAGCGATCAACCGGACGGCGGGGATCAGCATCGGTATCGCTCATGACAGGGTCTCCGTTGCAGGCCAGATGGCGGGTCAGCTCAAATCGATGTCGCACAGTCGGCGCAGCGCCTCCCGGTAACGCTCGCGGGTGTCGGCGATCAGCGCCGCGGGCAGGCGCGGACCCGGCGCGGTCTTGTTCCAGTCCAGCGTTTCCAGATAGTCGCGCACCACCTGCTTGTCGAAACTCGGCGGGCTGCTGTCGATCCGGTACTGGTCGGCGGGCCAGAAGCGCGAAGAATCTGGCGTCAGCATTTCATCCATCACCCGCAGCTGGCCCTCCGCATCCAGGCCGAACTCGAGCTTGGTGTCAGCAATGATGATGCCGCGCTGCGCGGCGAATTCGGCGGCAAACCGGTAGATCGCAAGCGTCGCAGCACGGACCTGCTCAGCCAGGTCGCCGCCGATGCGGGCGACCACCGCGTCAAAGCCGATGTTCTCGTCGTGGTCGCCCGCAGCCGCCTTGCTGCTGGGCGTGAAAATGGGCTGGTCAAGCTGTTGCGCCTGGCGCAGTCCTGACGGCAAGGACAGCCCGCACAGCCTGCCGGTGGCCTGGTAGTCCTTCCAGCCGGAGCCAATGAGATAGCCGCGCGCGATCGCTTCCACCGGCAGCGGTCGCAGCTGCATTGCCACCACGCTGCGGCGTGCATACAGCGCCGCGTCCACGCCGGCCGGGAGCACGCCGGCGACGTCCGCGCCGGTCAAATGATTGGGCACCAGATGCGCCGTGCGGGCGAACCAGACGTTGGACATCTGGCACAACATCTCGCCCTTGCCCGGGATCGGGTCAGGCAGCACCACGTCGAATGCCGACAGACGATCACTGGCCACCATCAGCAGCCGTTCGCCGGCCAAGGCAAACACGTCCCGGACCTTGCCCCGGTGCAGCAGTTCCAGGCCGGGCAATTCGGCGCTGTGCAAAACGGTCGACACGCGACGCTCCGGCATCCGGGGCAGTCGCCCCGCGAAGGCCAAGTGTAAACCGCGCTGCGGCATCCTCATCGGCCCGTCGCAGTCGCGCTTGCTACACTCTCGAAATGCATCGACAAGCCCTGCGCCGCGTCCTGACTGCCCTCGCCCTGACCCTTCCCACCGCCTGCAGCGCCGAGGGCGACGCCACGCTGCCGCCCAAGCTGGGGCTGTGCGCAAGCTGTCACAACGTCAATGGCATTGCCACGCTGCCAGCGCACCCGCACCTCGCGGCACAGGACGCCGCCTACATGCGGCTGACGCTGGAGAAATACCGCAGCGGCGAGCGACGCCACGCGCCCATGCGAGCGGCGGTCAGCGCGCTGACCCAGGCGGATCTGGACCGGATCGTCGACTACTACGCCGCGCTGCCGCGCGACGGTGGCGTGCAGTGAGGGTCTACGGCAAGATTTTTGGCGCCATCATCGGCTGGCTGGTGCTGCGACACCCCATCGGCATGGTGATCGGCAGCTTTCTGGGACACGTGCTGGACGCCGGCTGGCTCAGCCGCAAGCCACCGTCCAGCGCGCTGGACGACGCCTATCTGACACTCGGTATCGACAAACTCGCCAACACCGAGGAAATCGATGCCGCCTATCGTCGGCTGATGGGTCAGTATCATCCGGACAAGGCCGCCGGCGCCGCCGAGGAAATCCGCCAGCTGGCGGAGGAGCGGGCCACTGCCATCAACGGCGCGTACGACACCGTGATGGAAGCCCGCCGCCGCGCCGGCTGATCGTTGACTCGACCGCACTCACGCCCACCCCCACGCCCATGTCCGACTGCATCATTGCTGCGTCCATTCTTTCCGCCAACTTCGCCCGCCTCGGAGAAGACGTGGATCGCGTGCTCGCGGCGGGCGCCGACTGGGTGCACTTTGACGTGATGGACAACCACTACGTCCCCAACCTGACCATCGGCCCGCTGGTCTGCGAGGCGCTGCGCAAGCACGGCGTCACCGCGCCGATCGATGTGCACCTGATGGTCGAGCCGGTCGACCGACTCGTGCCCGATTTCGCCAAGGCCGGCGCCAGCCTGATCAGTTTCCACCCCGAAGCCAGCCGCCATGTAGACCGCACCCTGCAACTGATCCGCGACCACGGCTGCCAGGCCGGCCTGGTGCTCAATCCGGCGACGCCAATCGATTGGATTGATCATGTGATGGACCGGCTGGATCTGATCCTCGTGATGTCGGTCAATCCCGGCTTCGGCGGCCAGAGCTTCATCCCCGGCGCGCTCGGCAAACTGCGTGCGCTGCGTCAGCGCATCGACACCAGCGGGCTGCCGATCCGGCTCGAGGTCGATGGCGGCGTCAAGGCGTCCAACATCCGCGAAATCGCCAAGGCCGGCGCCGACACCTTCGTTGCCGGCTCGGCACTATTCGGTGCGTCGGACTATGCGGCGGTGATCGCCGAGATGCGCGGCGAAGTCGCGGCGGCGCGCGGGTAGCCAGCGCTGCCGCTGCGGCCGGTTCAAGCCGAGTCGAGTCGTCCGCGGTTGATCCGAAACCGGCTCGGCGTCTGGCCCTGCCAGCGGCGGAAGCAGCGGCTGAAGTTGGAGGCGTCGGCAAAGCCAAGGCGTTCGGCGATGGCGTGGATTGGGGTGTCGGTTTCGCGCAGCAGACGGCAGGCGCGCTCGCGCCTGGCTTCATCGACCAGCCCCTGATAGCGGCAGCCGGCGCCGGCGAGGCTGCGGTGCAGGGTGCGCAGCGATAGCCCGAACTGGTGCGCCGCGGCGCGTGCGGTGGGAAACGTGCCCTCGCATTGCCACAGCTGGCGGCGGATGCGGCTGGCGAGGTCGCGTTCGCTGGCGCCCTGCTGCAGTCGGCGTTCGCATTCCTGGCGTGCCAACGCGAAGGCTGCCGGGTCGGCGCTGATGCAGGGCGCGTCCAGCAGCGCATCGGGAAAGCGTATCGTCATGCGGGCGGCGCCAAAGCGCAGCCGACCGGTCAGGTAAGCCGCGTAGTGCCGCGACCACGCGGGTTCGGGCCACGGCAGGCTGTACTCGAGCGCGTCCAGACGGCGGCCTGAGATGGCCTGCAGCACGCGATCAAGCATGACCGCCACTGCCTCAAGCACAAACTGGCGGGCGATGCCGAGGTCGACCGGCGTATGCACCTGAAGGCGGGTATCGCGACTGCCCTGCTGCAGCTCCAGACGCAGCGCCGGCGCGCGCAGCGCGATGTAGCGCACCGCGACCTCCAGCGCCTGGCGCAGGCTGCCGCTGGTGATCGCAGCGAAGCCGACCGCGCCATGACTGAAGGGCTGGGCGGCCGCGCCCAGTTCGAGCCCCAGCCAGGGGCTGCCGCTGCGCTGCACGGCCGTTGATACCAGCGCCTGCAGTTCGCCGGCAGCTACCGCCGTATCGTCATTTCCAAGTGCCGCGGGGCTCAGCCCTGCTTTTGCGAACAAGGCGACACTATCGATCCCGCGTTGCGCCAGCAGCGCCCCGAGCAGGCGCAGGTAGATGGCGTGCACCGCCGGCTCCTCGGTCCCTTTGGTGTCAGGTCTCGGCAGCGGTGGCGTCGGGCTTTGCGGCATTCGCAGATGCTGGCACGAAATGACGAAATATCGCCAGTCGCAGCGCTGGTGACGGGCCCGGCGGCAGCGCATTCTGACAACGCAGGAGCGGTCGGGCTGTGTGTGCAGCTGCCTTCCTGCCTGCGGCTCTCCCGAATCACTCGAACAGGTCACCATGCAAATTTCATCCACTGCCGCCGGCAGCGCCTTCCGCGACCGCAAGCGCCACCTTTGGCTGCTCTCCCTGTTGGTGCCTAGTCTGGTCGGCGCCGGCCCGCTGCTGGCCAGTGCATTTGCCGATCCGCGCCTGCTGTGGGCGCCGCTGCTGCTGGTCTACGTGCTGCTGCCGCTGCTCGATGGACTGCTCGGCGCCGACCGCAGCAATCCGCCCGAAGCCGCGCTCGCCACACTGGAGGCCGACCGCTACTACCGCTGGGTGACCTGGGCGGTGGTGCCGATGCTGTGGGGCTGGTTCCTGTTCGGTGCCTGGTATGTCGTGCAGCCGGGCCTGCCGCTGCACGGCTATCTCGCGGTCGCGCTGGCAACTGGCGTGGTTGGCGGTTTCTGCATCAATGCCGGCCATGAGCTGGGGCACAAAAAAGAGACGCTGGAGCGCTGGCTGGCCAAGCTGGTGCTGGCGCCTACCGCGTATGGCCATTTCTACGTCGAACACAACCGGGGTCACCATCGCGATGTCGCTACGCCTGAGGATCCGGCCTCGGCGCGGATGGGCGAATCGATCTGGCGCTTCGTGGTCCGCGAGTGGCCGGGCGCTTGGCGTCGTGCCTGGCAGATTGAGCGCGAGCGGATGCAGCGCGAGGGCCGCGCCACGCTCAGCCTGCGCAACGACATCGTGCAGACCAGTCTGCTGACCTTGGCCCTGTGGGCCGCACTACTGCTGTGGCTGGGACCGACGGTGCTGCCCTTCCTGCTGCTGGCCGCGGGCTGGGCCAACTTCCAGCTGAGCTCGGCGAACTATATCGAGCACTACGGCCTGCTGCGACGGCGCGAGGCTGACGGCCGCGTCGAACGCTGCCAGCCGCGGCATTCCTGGAACAGCAATTCGCTGGTCTCCAACTGGGTGCTTTTTCACCTGCAGCGGCACTCCGACCATCACGCCAACGCCGCGCGCCGCTATCAGGCGCTGCGTCACTTCGACGAAGCGCCGCAGCTGCCTACCGGCTACTTCGGCATGTTCCTGCTCGCCTACGTGCCGGCGCTGTGGTTCCGGGTCATGGACCCGCGGCTGCTGGCCGCTGTTGACGGCGCGGAAGAACGGATCAACTTCGATCCGGACCGGGCGTCCGCGCTGCGGGCTCGCTACTTTTCCCGCGCCTGAGGGCGTTGATCGGACTGCCAGCCGATGCTGGCGGATCAGGTCTCCGGCACGGCGATCACCACGTAGCGCAGCGGGCCGCTGCTGACCCCATCAAACGGCCAGCAGGTGACCAGCAGCAGCTGATCGACGTCCGCGTCCAACGCCAGGTGCTCGCGGCGGGAGTCAGCGACGTCGCCACGGACGATGCGGAAGCGGCGCTCGCCTCGTGGCGACTCGAGCACCAGCAGGTCGCCGGGCTGCAGCGTGCGCAGCCAGTCGAAGTGGGTGTCGCGGTGCGCACTGATGACCGTGGTGCCCGAGGATCCCGGCGCCGCGCTGGCCTCAGCCCAGCCCGGGCCAAACGCGATGGTGCGGCCGCTGTCGCCGGCCAGCACGATCTGGTCCACGTCCAGGCGCGGCGCCCGCAGCCGTGCGACGGGATGACTGTCGGCCCATGGCCACGGGCGGTGCGGCTGGCCATCGCTGCGCATCGCCTCCCAGGCGTAAACGAGTAGCCCCTGCGCCACCGCCGCCTTGGCGTGGATATAGCCCGCATCAAGCGCAAACCACAGCGCCAGCGCCGCGATGGCGGCGGCAACTACCCGCCGCCGCGTCCACCGCGACCTTGTAGAAGCGCCGCCCGGCGCGATGCGCTGGGTGACGCCGGCCGTGTGGTTGGGCCAGAGCATCGCGCCGAGCGGCGCTCCTACAGCGGTCTTCGCAACGTCAGAGTTCATGGCGGGCGTTGCCTGCGGCAGTCGCAACGTCAGAGGTCATGGTGGGCGTTGCCTGCGGCAGTCGCAACGTCAGAGGTCATGGCTGGTTTTGCCTACGGTTGTAGGAGCGCCGCCCGGCGCGATGCGCTGCGTGACGCCGGCCGCCAGCCGCCCCCGCTGGGGTAACGGCACGTAGACGCCCAGCCGCTGCAGGCAGATTTGCGGCGTGCACTTGCGCAGCCGCGGTTCGGGCGTCAACAGCAGCGGTGCGATCGGCTGGCTGTCGCTGCGGTGATCGAGAATCAGGATCATGGGATGCTCCCGGTCGATGTTGGTTGCTGGCTGCGCTCAGGCCACTCCCGGCACGGCTTCCGGCTCGCGCCGCCGCCACACGGCCAGGGCCATCAGCAGCAGGGTCAGCGCCAGGCCGAGCTTGCCGCGTGCTCCGCTGCTGCCTTGCGCCATGGCCAGGCTGTCGGCCGGTGCGGCGTTGGGAATGTCGGTGCCGGCCAGCGCCGCGTCCGACGGCCGACTGGGCGTGCGCTCGACCGCGATCAGGCTCGTATAGCGGCTCGCCAGGCCGTGCTGCAGGGCGGTCTCGACAATCAGGCTGCGGCCTTCCGGCTCGGCCAGTCCGACCCGCATGGCGTCTTCGATGGCTTCGATGCGGGCGCGTGCCCACAGCCGTCCAATGCCCGGTGACGTGATGACGTGCAGCGGGTCAAGGCGCAGTTTCGACCGCCACGGCTGGTCGTGGGTCTGACCGATCATGCTCAGCTCGCCCTGCAGTCGCGGCAGGCGGGCGATCACCTGCAGCGGCTCGCCGGCATACAGATCGGGCAGGCGCGGCGGATAGATGTCGATGGCATCCGGCCACTGCACATCGAGATCGTGCAGCACCGGCTTGTCGAGGCGAGCAAACAGGCTTTGCATGCGTTCGCCAACCTCACCGATGTTGCGGATCACCACCTGACTGCCGCGGCCGAGTTCGGCCGCCTTGCGGATGAAATGGGCGTTCGGCGCACTGCCGATGCCGACCGGGAACAGCCGCGCTTCGCCGCGCAGCGCCTCGACCAGGGTCAGCAGATCCGCCTCGTTGCTGATCGCTGCATCGGTCGCCAGCACCACCTGGCGCACCATGCCCGGCGGCGGCATGCCCTCGAAGGCCATGCGCAGCGCCGGGGCCATCTCGGTGCCGCCGTCGGCCTGCAGACCCGCTACGTGACGACGGGCGCGGGCGATACTGGCGGCACTGACCGGCATCGACTCCGGAAACAGCCGTTCGCTGATGTGACTGAAGCGCACCACGTTGAAGCGGTCGTCCGGGCCGAGCCGCTGCAGCGCCACGTCAAGCGCCGCGATGGCCTGCTCGATGGCGCTGCCGTGCATTGAGCCGGAGGTGTCGACCACCAGGATCATCTCGCGTGGCAGCACTTTGACCGGCAGCGACGGCGGCAGCAGCATCAACAATGCGAAGTGCTCGCCGTCGATCTCCTCGGTGAACACCGCGCGCTGCGGCAGGCTGCTGGGCAGCGGTCGCCACTGCAGCTCGAAATCGCGATCGGCCAGTTCGACCAGATCGCTCAGCGTGATGCGCTGGAACCCGGCCATCTGGGCGACGCTGATCGGATGCGTGGGGCTGTCGATGCCGGACAGCGGAACGCCGGCATGCAGGTCGATCCCCAGACTCACGGTCGGCTCCAGGCCGACGATCCGGGTCGCGCTGTTGCTCGGCAGCGAGTCGCTTCGCTCGTCCGCGGCCAGCGTCAGCGGCGGTGAGGCATAGCGCGGCTGCAGCGTCAGCGGCAGGCTTAGTGAAAACACCCCGTCGCGATAGGTCACCGCCTGCCAGTAGGCGATTTCGACATCGACCGCCTCGCCCGGCCCGATGTTGGTCAGGCCGGTGCGGAACAGGTTGGGCCGCATCTGCTCGACCAGTGCCGCGGTCTGGCCGTGCCGCGCGGCTTCGCTGTAGATCTGCCGGGCGATCTCCTTCTCGCGCACCTCGCCTTCGATCAGCCGCGAGCCAATCGTCACCCGCAGGCTGCCAACGGCTGCCTCGGCCGGCAGCGGCAGCAGGTAGCGACCCTCCTGCCAGCGGTCGCTGTCATTGACGAAGCGCTGGCGCACGGTGACCTCAGCGATCAGGCCATGCACCTGCATCTCGACCGCAGTATCGAGCGCCAGCGCCGGCAGCCAGCCGGTCTCGCTGCGCAACGACAGGCCTTGCTCGCGGTCATCCGCCAGCGCGCTGCCGGCAAGCGCCAGAAGGGCCGAGAAGATACTGATCCAGTGTCGGCGGGCGCGATTCGGGTGGCGGGCACCAGTGCCGGGATAGGGATGCTGCGGCTTGCTCGACGCGGGCGTGTCGGCATCGGCGGCGGCGCTGAGTGGCGGCGGCGTGGCGCTGCTTTCGTCGGGGCTGACCGACGTCGGACGCGGCGTCGGAAGCAATCGAGGCTTGTCGGTGTAGCGGTGCGAACTCATGGTGATGCTCCTGCGGGTGGGCAGGCTCAGTAGGCGCGGCCGCCGGGTCGCAGCGCGGGCGCAGTTCGGGCCGCGGCGCGACCGCTTCGGGCAATTCGCGGGCAACGCGTTGCGCCGCCGGCGGCACCGCTCTAGGCTGCGATCCCATGAGCCGAACCGTTGCCATCGTTGAAGACGAACCCGAACTGCGCGCCAACTACGTCGAGGCGCTGCGCCGCTATGGCTATCAGGTGGAGGCGTATGCCGACCGGCCCAGCGCGCGGATTGCCTTCGCGCTGCGCTTGCCTGATCTGGCCATCATCGACATTGGTCTGGGCGACGAGCCCGAGGGCGGCTTCGAGCTGTGCCGCGAGCTGCGCGGTCGCAGCGCCAGCCTGCCGATCCTGTTTCTGACCGCGCGTGATTCGGATCTCGACGTGATCTCCGGCCTGCGGCTGGGTGCCGACGACTACCTCAGCAAGGCGATCAGCCTGCCGCAACTCACCGCCCGGGTGAACGCCCTGCTGCGCCGGATTGACGCCCTGCGCGCACCGGCCGCGCAGGACTCGGTGTTCGTGCTGCGCGGCCTGCGGCTGGAGCTCGAGCGCCTGCGGGTGAGCTGGAACGAGCGCGAGGTGCCGCTCACGGTGACCGAGTTCTGGATGGTCCACGCCATGGTCCGCCGCCCCGGCCACGTCAAGAGCCGCGAGCAGCTGATGCGCGAAGCGCAGATCGAAGTCGACGAAGCCACCGTCACCTCCCACATCAAGCGCGCGCGGCGCAAGTTTGAAGCGATTGACCCGACCTTCGACGAGATCGATACGGTGCATGGGGCGGGGTATCGGTGGCGGCCGTGAGGCAGGGCGATTGACTCGGGACTCGGGACTCGGGACTCGGGACTCGGGACTCGGGACTCGGGACTTGGGACTCGGGAAAGCGGCGCCGCGGCAGATCGCCTTTCTGTCGCGCAGCCAGCGATTGACGCCAGCAGGCAAGGTTTCATCGAGAGATCGCTCGTGATCCAGATCCAGCACGTGCTGCGTCCGATCTGACCGGCGATCCATCGCACGACGCCCAGCCCCCAGCCCCCAGCCCCCAGCCCCCAGCCCCCAGCCAGCAGCCCGCAGCCCGCAGCCCGCAGCCCCCATTGAAACTCCGCAGCAAACTCCTGCTGATCACCCTGTCCTTCCTGCTCCTGCCGTGGGCGGGCTGGCAGTGGCTGCGGCAGATGGAGACGCTGCTGCGCGAAGGGCAGGAGCAGGCGCTGCTGGCGTCGGCGGAGGCGTTGGCGCGGGCGGTGGCGGCGCGGCCTGGCGATCTGCCGGAGCAGGGCCCAAGCCTGTTCGTGCAGACGCATGCGAGGGCGCCAACGCTGGATGGCCGGTTTGGGGACTGGTCCGGTCTGGCCAGTCGTGGGTTTCGCGGTGGCGACGGCGTCGAGCGACTGGGCCTGGCCTTGGGCCGGGTGGATGACGCGCTGTTCCTGCGCGTCGAGGTGACCGCCAGCCACGGCCAGCGCGCGGATGCCGCCTGGCCCCGGGCCGCGCTCAGCGACCATCTGCAGCTCGCCATGGACGGCACCTTTGGTGCGCTGCAGCTGCGGCTCGCGAATGCCGCGGACGGAGCGCTGCGGGTCATTTCTGACGACGGAACGGCGGCGCCGATTACGCTGCACGGCGTTTGGCGCGATACGCCCACCGGCTATGCCGTCGAGCTGCAGCTGCCGCAGGGTCTGCTCCCCGAGCGGCTTGGTTTGCAGGTGCAGCTGACCGCCCACGGTGATCAATCGGTCTCGATTGGGACCGCCAGCGAATCGCCGCTGCTGCTGTGGCCGCTGCTGCGCCGCAGTGACCGGTTGGCGCGACCGCTGCTGCCGCTGCTTCCCAGCGATATGCGCGCGCGCCTGGTCGCGGCCGAGGGCTGGGTACTGGCCGAGGCCGGCGACCTGCCCGAGAGCACCTCGAACAGCGACCTGCCGTGGTGGCGGCGCGAGCTGTATCAGCAGCTGCTGTACGCCAACGACCCTTGGACGCTGGATGATCTCGACGCGCCGCGGAGTGATCGCGCCGAGGTCTGGCAGGCGCTGTCGGGGGTGCCCGCAACGGCCTGGCGGCGTGATCGCGAAGCATCCCGGCTGATTCTTGCCGCCGCCGTTCCGATCGTCGGTGCGGCCGGTGTTCGCGGCGCTCTGCTGCTGGAGCGCGAGCACCAGACCCTGCTGCTGATGGATCGCGGACTCGGCGGCTTGATCGGCAGCACCCTGCTGGTGCTGCTCGGCGCCGGCGGCGTGCTGCTGCTGTTTGCCAGCCGGCTGAGCTGGCGGATTGGCCGGCTCCGCAACGCGGCCGAGAACGCACTCGAGCGCGACGGCTCGCTGCGCTCGTTTCCGCGCAGCACCGACGGCGATGAGATTGGTGATCTGTCGCGCAGCTTTGCCCGCTTGCTGGATGAAGTAGCCGCCAACCAGGACTATCTGCGCAGCCTGGCCGGCAAGCTGTCGCACGAGCTGAACACGCCGCTGGCCATTGTCCGCGGGGCGCTCGACAACATCGCGCCGCAGTCCCTGAGCAGCGACGCCAGCGCCTGCGTGCAGCGCGCCCGCAGCGGCAGCGACCGGCTGGCCGCCATCGTCCGCGCCATGAGCGAGGCCAGCCGCATCGAGCAAGCGATAGCCAGCGCTGAAACCGAGGACTTCGACCTCAGCCGGCTGCTCCGCGACTGCGCCAGCAACCACGCCGACCTGCTCGCCCCGCGGCGTTTCGAGCTGCGCCTGCCGGATGGGCCGGTGGCGATATGCGGCGCGCCAGAACTGATTGCCCAAGCGCTCGACAAGCTGATCGACAACGCCCGCAGCTTTACCCCGACTGACGGCTGGGTGCGGCTCTCGCTGCACCTGCACGGTGACGTCGCGCGCATTGCGGTGGCCAACCAGGGCCCGCTGCTGCCAGTCACCATGCGCGGCCGACTGTTCGAGTCGATGGTGTCGCTGCGACCGGCCCAGCGCAGCGACGGCGTGCACCTCGGATTCGGTCTCTACCTGGTGCGGCTGGTCGCTGACCTGCACCGCGGCAGCGCCACGGCCGAGGACTTGCTCGACGGCAGCGGCGTTGAATTCGCCCTCCACCTGCGCCGCCTGCCGCGCCGCCGCTGACTCCACCGACGCAGCGTCGCAATGCTCATGCAGGAGCGCCACCCGGCCCGATGCGGTGCCGTCCGCCACCACCGAAAACACCCCGCGCAACGTCGCGATGCCCTTGTAGGAGCGCCGCTCGGCGCGCTGGCTTCCCGTCGTCTAGCCGCCTGAAGATCATCGCGCCGAGCGGCGCGCCGACAACAGCCCGCCCATGCCAGTAAGCTGGCTGCGATTCGCCGGGCCGGTCTCCGAATCCCCCACAGCAACCCGCACCGCGTCACTTGCGTCCCGCGCCCAGCCTCTGGTCACCACCTATCACCGCCGACACGCCGCCGCCATGAAGCTCAGGCCCCTGCACGCGCAACTGCTCGCGTTCGTCATCGCCTTCTTCGCCGTGGGAGCCACCCATTGGCCGCCGGACTACAACACCGTCGGCGTGCCCAACTCGCTGTACGGCATCGGGCTGGTCGCCATCCTCCTGCTCGCCGCCGCGCTGCGCCTGCTGCCGCTTGGACTGCTGCAGGCCACCGCCACGCTTGGCGTCGCCGCACCGCTGGCGGTGTTCGCCCGCGTGCTGGTCGAAACCAGCAGTGATCCGACGTCGCACAACCTTTGGCCGTTCGAGCTGATCATCGCCGCTGCCGTCAGTTTTCCGGTCGCCTTTGCCGGCGCCCTGCTCGGTGGCTTGATCGCGCCTTGGGCGCGCGCCGAGCTGGAGAAGCGGCGCCAGCGCGACACGTAGCCCGCATCTTTCATGAATCTCACGCGCCCTCGCTTGTCTCTTGTCCGCACAAGGGACTACCTCAGTCGGTCGTATGGCCCGCTACGCCGCTCCTTCGGGAAATCTCCTGTGCGAACAACATCCTGCGCGATCATCGCGCGAATTCATGAAACATGCGGGCTAAGTCCGACCGGCTGCTAGCGAAGGCCCGACCTCGCAGCGCCGCCAGGATGCTCATTCAAGTCGCCTCGATGGACGACCTGGAAACCGTGAAGGCCACGTTCGGGGCGGACCCGCGCCGCGTCCGGCACCGAGCCATGACTAAGCAGGGCAGATCAATCGACACCCGCTGCTGCGGGGTGACGCTGCGCAGGGCGCGGCGCGGGTCGGGCTGCGCAACCGCGCCCCCACGCCAGCTTTCCGGCGCGCTAAAGTCAGCGCAGCGGGCGCGGCGCGTGGTGCCGGCGTGACCGCTGATCTCGACCGCTGGACCTGCCGGAGTGTCGTCATGCCGAAGCTGTTGCGAAACGTGCTTGCCGTTGTCGCGGGAGTCGTGGTCGGTGGATCGGTAAACATGGCGCTGGTCGCACTCGGTCCGGCGCTGATTCCAACGCCCGTCGGCGTGGACGTGACCGGCGCGGAAAGTCTTGCCAAGGCGATCCATCTGTTCGAGCCACGGCACTTCATCATGCCGTTTCTCGCCCACGCGCTGGGGACGCTTGCCGGCGCACTGGCGGCGCACCTGATCGCGGCCAGCCACAAGGCGCGCTTTGCCTACGCAGTTGGCGTGGTCTTTCTCAGCGGCGGTCTGGCGGCAGCCTTCATGATCCCTGCTCCCGCCTGGTTCATCGCGCTTGACCTGCTGCTGGCGTATCTGCCGATGGCGTGGCTGGGCAGTCGGATAGGCGCGCGCCTGAACTCAGGAAATGCGGGGGCGGCAAGATGAGCGCGCCCTGGTCTCGTCTGCTGCTGGTTGGGCTGTGCGTCGCGGCGGGGCCAATGGCCAGCGCTCAGGAATCCAGCGCCGATAGCGCAGCGTCATTGCAGATCACCCGTATCGTCGACATGGCGCAGGCGCGGGCTGCGCATCAGGCGACCGTGCTGCAGTCGGGAGACATCCTGATCTCCGGCGGCTGCACCGGCCGCTGCGATTCCAATCTGGCGTCGGCCGAGCTGTTCGACGCGACCGCCAATGCGTTTCGACCGGCTGCCGCCATGGCGACCGCGCGCGACAGCCACGCCGCGATTCGGCTTGCCGACGGACGCGTGCTGATCGCGGGCGGCTGGTCGCAAGGGCAGGTGACCCGCAGCGCGGAGCTCTACGAGCCCGACGCCAATCGCTTCGCCAGTGCCGGGAACACGCTGGTCGCACGAGCCGCCCCCGCCGTCGCCCGGTTGGCGGACGGTCGGGTGCTGATTGCAGGCGGCCAAAGTGGCGCGTTCGCGCCGCTGGATTCTGCCGAACTGTTTGATCCTGCCGCGCCCAGCTTTTCGCTGGTGGCGTCGATGACCGTGCCGCGGGTCGGCCATGTCGCCGTCGCGCTCGCCGACGGGCGGGTCCTCCTGGTGGGCGGGCGACAGGCCCGGCGTGGCGACATCCTCAGCTCGGCGGAAATCTTTGATCCGTCCACCGGCCGGTTCCGGGCCACGGGCAGCATGGCGGTGCCGCGCCACAAGCACGCCGCCGCGCGGCTGCCCGATGGCCGCGTGCTGGTGATCGGCGGATCCGACGTTCGCGATCAGGGCGGTCGCTATCGGAGCACGGAACTCTACGACCCAACGACCGGCAAATTCTTGGCCGGGCCGGATATGAACTGGCCACGCTTCAAGCTGCCCGATGCGGTGGCGACGCTGCCTTCCGGCGCGCTGCTGATCGCCGGCGGGTCAGCGCGGATGGAGATTTATGATCCCGCGACCACTGCCTTTGCGGTCGTTCCAGGTGAGCTGGAAACGGCGCGGGAATTCGCCACCGCAAGTGTGCTGGCGAACGGCGATGTGCTGGTGGCGGGCGGCTACGACGATAGGATTCAGACCGCGGCGTTCGCTTGGCGGGTGCGCGGCCTCGCCCCGAAGTAAGGCGGACGACGGCCCCAACGCGCGTACGCCTCGGGCCTGCTGGCATACTCGCCCGGCCCTCACTGCGCCTGCCCAACGTGATCGACGCCAAACGCTTCAACGCTCTCGCTGCCGAGGGGTACACCCGCATTCCGGTGGCGCGTGAGGTGCTGTCGGACCTCGATACGCCGCTGTCGGTGTACCTGAAGCTCGCCGATGGTCCGAACACCTATCTGCTGGAATCGGTGGAAGGCGGCGAGACCTGGGGCCGGCATTCGATCATCGGTTTGCCGGCGCGGCGAACCTACAGCTTTCGCGGCCACCAGCTGGAGGTGCGCGACAGCGGCGAGCTGACCGAGCTGCGTGAAGTGGCCGACCCGCTGGCTGAGGTCGAGCGTCTGCGCGGACGGGAGCGCGTGCCGCAGCTCGACGGCCTGCCTGCATTCAGCGGTGGGCTGGTCGGCTGGTTTGGCTTCGAATGCATCGGCTACATCGAACCGCGGCTGGCCGCTGGCGTTGCGCATGACGAGCTGGGTACACCGGACATCTTCCTGATGCAGTCGGAAGAGATCGCGGTGTTCGACAATCTGAAAGGGCGGCTATACCTGGTGGTGCACGCCGACCCCAGCGAACCACAGGCGTTCGCGCGAGCCCAGCGCCGGCTCGACTCGCTGGTGTTCCGCCTGCGTCATGCCGGCGCCAGCTATCCGGACGTGATTGATCCGTCGCTGCTGGAAGAATCGGATTTCGTCTCAGGCTTCACCCGCGAGGGCTTTATCGCCGCGGTCGAGAAGACCAAGGACTACATTCGCGCCGGTGACGCCTTTCAGGTGGTGCTCAGCCAGCGCATGAGCGTGCCGTTCCGCGCCCGCCCCGTCGACGTCTACCGCGCCCTGCGCGCGCTCAATCCGTCGCCGTACATGTACTTCCTCGACACCGGCACCACCCAGGTGGTCGGCTCGTCACCGGAGATTCTGGTTCGCCAGAAAGCCGGCACGATCACCGTACGGCCGATCGCCGGCACCCGCCCGCGCGGCGAGACCCATGAGCGCGATCAGGCGCTTGAAGTCGAGCTGCTGGCCGATCCGAAAGAGCGCGCCGAGCACCTGATGCTGATTGACCTGGGCCGCAACGATGTCGGTCGCGTGGCGCAGCCCGGCACGGTCGAAGTCGGCGAGCAGTTCGTCATCGAGCGCTACAGCCACGTCATGCACATCGTCAGCGAGGTCACCGGGAAACTGCAGGAGGGCCTGTCCTACGCCGACGTGTTGCGCGCCACCTTTCCCGCCGGCACCGTCAGCGGCGCACCCAAGATCCGCGCGCTGGAGATCATCCGCGAGCTGGAGCCGGTAAAACGCAACATCTATTCCGGCGCGGTCGGGTATCTCGGCTGGCACGGCGACGCCGACACCGCCATCGCCATCCGCACCGCCGTGATCCAGGACGGCCGCCTGCACGTGCAGGCCGGCGCCGGCATCGTCTACGACTCCGACCCGGCCAGCGAATGGGAAGAAACCATGAACAAGGGCCGCGCCCTGTTCCGAGCGGTGGCAAGAGCCGCCGGCGGCCTGTAGGGTGCGTCCGAGACGCAGCCGCTCTTTCCACAGCCCGAAGCCGGTGCGCCCGAGACGCACCCTACGTCCGAACGATTTGGTGTGGCGCTGTTCGTGCGTGGGCAGCCAGGCGGCCCGTAGGGTGGGTCTCGGACGCAGCCGCTCTTTCCCGACCGATTTCGACACTGCGAAGTCGGGAGCAGTCGCCTCAGCGCCGCTGACGACCGCTGACGGCAGGTCGGCCCGGTCAGGACACCGCTTCGGCGGCACGCCCTGCTTTGCTGGCGCGCCAAGCCGCATTGGGTAGCAGAGGTTGCCAGCCGCCCAGCGACATCCGCGCGGCGGTACGGCAGACTGTGCCGCTCGCAACCGAGGCACTACGCAAAACCGTGGGCGCTGCACTGGCATCCACGCGGTTGGCGGCGCCTGAACGCATCAAGACCACCGCCATGGGCGCTCTATGCTGCTGATGATCGACAACTACGACAGCTTCACCTTCAACCTCGTGCAGTACCTGCAGGAGCTGGGTGAAACCGTCGAGGTGGTGCGCAACGATGCCATTGATGTGGCGGGGATCAACGCACTGGCGCCACAGCGCATCGTGATCTCGCCCGGCCCGTGCACGCCCAACGAAGCAGGGGTGTCGCTGGCGTTGATCGCGGCGCTCGGCGATTCGCTGCCGATACTCGGCGTCTGCCTCGGCCATCAGGCGATCGGTCAGGGGTTTGGCGGCAAGGTGGTGCGGGCGAAGACGATCATGCACGGCAAAACCTCGCTGATTCACCACCGCGGGCAGGGCGTGTTCACGGGCCTTCCGAATCCGTTCACCGCCACCCGCTACCACTCGCTGGTGGTCGAGCGTGATTCGCTGCCGGAGTGCCTGGAGATCACCGCCTGGACGCAGACTGCGGAGGGCGAGTTCGACGAGATCATGGGCCTGCGTCACCGCACGCTGGCCATCGAGGGCGTGCAGTTTCATCCTGAATCGATCCTCACCGAGCACGGCCACGCCCTGCTGCAGAACTTCCTGCGGCGCTGACGCGGGCCGCACTCAGGCCGCTGAAGTGGACGCGACTCACGACGTCATCATCGTTGGCCTCGGTGCGATGGGCAGCGCGGCCGCCTGCCACCTTGCGCGGCGCGGGGTGCGGGTGCTTGGACTTGATCGCTTTCGACCGCCGCATTCGCTGGGCTCCTCGCACGGACGCTCGCGGATCATCCGCAGCGCCTACTTCGAGCATCCCGCCTATGTGCCGCTGGTGCTGCGCGCCTATGAGCTGTGGGACGAGCTTGCCGCGCGCAGCGGGCGCGATCTGCTGCGGCGCACTGGCGGACTGATGATTGGTCGGCCCGATGGCACGCTGGTCAGCGGCGCGCTGCGAAGCGCGCACACGCATCGGCTGCCGCACCAGTTGCTGGATGCCGTTGAGCTGCGGCAACGCTTCCCGATTCTGCAGCCCGAGTCCGACATGGTCGGCGTGTGGGAGCCGGCGGCCGGCGTGCTGCTGCCGGAAGACTGCATCGACGCGCATCTGCACCAGGCGCGTCAGCACGGTGCCGAACTGCACTTCGACGAGCCGATGACGCACTGGACCAGCGCGGGCAGCAGCGTACGCGTGGTGACCTCACGCGGCGAGTATCGGGCGGCCCAGCTGCTGTTCACGGTCGGCAGCTGGATCGGCTCGCTGGTGCCGGCGCTGGCGCCGCAGCTCTCCGTCGAGCGGCAGGTGCTGTACTGGTTCGAGCCGCGCGATCAGGCCGCCGGGTTCGCGCCCGAGCGCTGCCCGATTCACCTGTGGGAGTGGGCACCGCAGCGCTACTTCTACGGCTTTCCCGAACTTGGCGAAGGTGTGAAGCTGGCGGTCCATCACGAGGGCCAGCGCTGCGATCCGGACCGGCTGCAGCGCCGCGTGGACCACTCCGAAATCGCGGCCATGCGAGCGCTGCTCGAGCGCTTCATGCCAGCGGCGAACGGTGCGCTGCGCGCCACGCAGGTGTGCACGTACAGCAACACCATTGATGAGCACTTCTGGATTGATCGCTTGCCTGAGCAACCGCAGGTGCTGGTCGCCAGCCCCTGCTCCGGCCACGGCTTCAAGTTCGCCAGCGTCATCGGCGAGGTGCTGGCGGATCTGCTGATCGACGGCAGCTCGCGCTTCGATCTGGACCTGTTCCGGCGCCGCTAAGCGCGTCGCTGGCGGCCGGCCCGCTGCCGCGCGTCGCCGGGCGAGCGCAGTAAACTGCGCGTCCGACGGCGGCGTCCGACGCATTTGCGCCGCTGTTCCGCGTTCCCACAACGAGTGCCCAAGCATGCCTTTCACTCCCAGCGAAGCCCTGCAGCGCGTCATCGAGCATCGCGAGATCTTCCACGACGAAATGGTTGACCTGATGCGCCAGATCATGCGCGGCGAAGTTTCGCCGCTGATCTGCGCGGCGATCCTCGCCGGTCTGCGGGTCAAGAAGGAAACCATTGGCGAGATCGCCGGCGCAGCGCAGGTGATGCGCGAATTCTCGGCCAAGGTCGAGGTGCCGGATGCCGCCAATTTTCTGGACATCGTCGGCACCGGCGGCGACGGCGCGCACACCTTCAATATCTCCACTGCGGCGATGTTCGTGGCGTCGGCCGCGGGCGCCAAGGTAGCCAAGCACGGCAACCGCAGCGTGTCGTCGAAATCGGGCAGCGCCGATGTGCTCGAAGCGCTTGGCGCGAGTATCGAGCTGCAGCCGGCCCAGGTAGCTGCGTGCATTGCCGAGACCGGCATCGGCTTCATGTTTGCGCCGATCCACCATCCGGCGATGAAGAACGTAGCGCCGGTGCGGCGCGAAATGGGCGTGCGCACGATCTTCAACATCCTTGGGCCGCTGACCAATCCGGCCGGCGCGCCGAACATTCTGATGGGCGTGTTTCATCCCGATCTGGTCGGCATCCAGGTGCGCGTGCTGCAGCGCCTCGGCGCGCGCCGCGCGCTGGTGGTGTGGGGGCGCGATGGCATGGACGAAATCTCGCTGGGCGCGGCGACCCTGGTCGGTGAACTGATCGACGGCCGCATCCGCGAGTACGAGATTCACCCGGAGGACTTCGGCATCGCGATGGCGGCCAGCCGCAACCTGCGGGTCAACAATCCGACCGAGTCGATGGCCATGCTGCGCGCGGCGCTGGCCGGTGACGCCGGGCTACCCAGCGAGATCGTCGCGCTCAACGCCGGCGCAGCCTTGTTTGCGGCCGGCGTGGCCAACGACATTGCCGACGGTATCGCGGGCGCGCGCGCCGCCATGGCATCCGGCGCCGCGACCGCCCAGCTGGCGCGTTTCGTCGCCACCACCCGTCGGTTGAGCGGAGCCGGCGCATGAGCGACGTTCTGCGCAAGATCCTCGCTCGCAAGCGCGACGAGGTCGCCGAGCGCCGTCAGCAGGTGCCGCTGGCGACGCTGGAAGCGCAGCTGCGCAGGTCTGCTGCAGTACCGCGCGGCTTTCTCGCGTCGCTGCGGGCGCGCATCGCGTCGGGCAACGCGGCGGTGATCGCCGAGATCAAGAAGGCCAGCCCGTCGAAGGGCGTGCTGCGCGCCGACTTCCGCCCGGCCGAGATCGCCGCCAGCTACCAGCGCGGCGGCGCCGCCTGCCTGTCGGTGCTGACCGACATCGATTTCTTCCAGGGCGCAGATGCCTACCTGCAGCAGGCCCGCGACGGCTGTTCACTGCCGGTGTTGCGGAAGGATTTCAACGTCGACCCGTACCAGCTGTTTGAGGCGCGCGCGCTCGGTGCAGACGCGATCCTGCTGATCGTTTCCGCGCTGGAGGACGCCGAGCTGGCGGAGCTTTCGCGACTGGCCCGACGACTGGAACTGGACGTGCTGGTCGAGGTTCACGACGGCGAGGAGCTGGAGCGCGCCCTGCGCACCGACGCGCCGCTGATCGGCATCAACAACCGCAGCCTGCGTACCTTCGAGGTGTCCCTCGACACCACCCTGCGCCTGCTGCCTGAGGTGCCCGCCAATCGTCTGCTGGTCACCGAAAGCGGCATCCTCACACCCGCCGACGTCGCCCGGATGCGCAGCCAGCAGGTGCACGCGTTTCTGGTGGGTGAGGCCTTCATGCGCGCAGAGGATCCGGGTCGGGAGCTGGCCAGATTGTTTGGCGAGTCGAAGCACTGAGGGGGAAGTAAAGATGTCCAAGGCGGGACGTGTGAAGGTCGGCACGCTGCTGCTGTACCTGTGCGTCTTTTCGGAGCAGACCGACTGAGGAAGCGCCAAGCCCGCATGTTTCATGAATCTCGCGCGCCCTCGCTTTTCTCTTGTCCGCACAGGAGACTACCTCAGTCGGTCGTATGGCCCGCTACGCCGCTCCTTCGGTAGTCTCCTGTGCGAACAACATCCTGCGCGATCATCGCG
>JBBRBN010000025.1:0-46578 GCA_038205755.1 Lysobacterales bacterium
CGCTCGCCGCGCGTCGAGTTGGTCGCGTTGGCGGGCACGCGTTCGTTGGCCACTTACAATCCATCCATGAGTGCCCCCTGCAACATTGCCGCGGCCTTGCCGCGGATGGCCGCTGAGCGGCCGGACCAGATCGCGATCCGCTGCCCGAGTGGACGGCTTGCCGACGGCAGCGTTGCCTATGCCGACGCCCTTACCTATGCGCAGCTTGATCAGCGTAGCGACGCGATTGCTGCGGGTCTGCGCGACGCCGGTTTGGCGCGCGGCATGCGCGCGGCGCTGATGGTGCGGCCATCGCCGGAGCTGTTCCTGCTGATGTTCGCGCTGTTCAAGCTGGGCGCCGTGCCGGTCCTGATCGACCCCGGCATCTCGCGCCGTGCGCTCAAGCAATGTCTTGACGAGGCGGCGCCCGAGGCCTTCATCGGTATTCCGCTGGCGCACGCGGCGCGCATCCTGCTGGGCTGGGCGCGGGGCAGCCTGCGGTTGCTGGTGACGGTGGGTCGGCGCTGGTTCTGGGGCGGCCCGCAATTGGCCCAGTTGGAGGCGCGCGGCAGCGGCTTGCCGTTCAGCCTGGCGGACACTGGGCCGGACGAAGTGGCCGCGCTGCTGTTCACCTCCGGCTCGACCGGCGTGCCAAAGGGCGTGGTCTATCGGCATCGACACTTCGTCGCCCAGATTGACCTGTTGCGCGAGGCGCTCGCCATTGCACCCGGCGGCGTGGATCTGCCGACGTTTCCGCCGTTTGCGCTGTTCGACCCGGCGCTGGGGCTGACCAGCATCATTCCCGACATGGACCCGACCCGGCCGGCCAGCGCCGATCCGCGCAAGCTGATCCAGGCGATCAACCAGTTTGGCGTGACCCGCATGTTCGGCTCGCCAGCGCTGCTCGACACGCTGAGCCGCTACGGCGCAACCCACGGGATTCGGCTGGCGTCCTTGCGTCAGGTCACCTCGGCCGGCGCGCCGGTGCCGCCGGAGGTGGTCGCCCGCATGCAGGCGATGCTGCCCGAGGACGCGCAGATCTGGACCCCGTACGGCGCTACCGAGTGTCTGCCGGTGGCGGTGATCGAAGGGCGCGAGCTACGCGCCACGCGGGCTGCCACGGAGTCCGGCGCGGGCACCTGCGTCGGCCGGCCGGTGGCCGGCAATTCGGTGCGCATCATCGCCATTGCCGATGCCGCCATCGCCGACTGGTCGGCCGTGAGCGAACTGGCGGCTGGCGCGATCGGCGAGATCACCGTCGCCGGACCCAGCGCCACCGACAGCTACTTCGCCCGGCCCAATGCCACCGCCCTGGCCAAGATTCGTGAACGGCTTGCCGACGGCAGCGAGCGGATCGTCCACCGGATGGGCGATCTGGGCTGGTTTGATCGCGACGGCCGGCTGTGGTTCTGCGGCCGCAAAACCCAGCGCGTCGAAACCGCCAGCGGGCCGCTGTACACCGAGCAGGTCGAGCCGATTTTCTGCACCTTGCCCCAGGTGCGACGGGCGGCACTGGTCGGCGTTGGTCCGGCCGGCGGTCAGACGCCGGTGCTGTGCCTTGAGCTGGCGCCGGGCACGCCGCGCGCTGCGCGTGCAGGGGTGCTGGCGGCGGCGCGCCGCCTGGCCGCCGAGCACGCCCACACCGCAGGCATTGGCACCTTTCTGTTCCATCCGCGCTTTCCGGTCGACATCCGGCACAACGCCAAGATTGGCCGCGAGCAGCTCGCGCTCTGGGCGCAAGGCAAGCATGGCGCCCGCTGAGCAGCACCACGGCAGGCGGCATCGGATAGCATGCAGGGCGGTTCCTGGCGCTGGGTGTGGATTGTGAGAGTCATCGTCACCGGCGGCGGCGGCTTCCTCGGGCTGGCGCTGTGCCGGGCCCTGGTGCAGCGCGGCTACGACGTAGCCAGCTACAGTCGCGGCAGCTATCCGGCGCTGGCCGCGCTGGGCGTCGCGCAGCTGCGCGGCGATCTGGCCGACTTTGCCAGCGTGGTGGATGCCTGCGAAGGCGCCGACGTGGTGTTTCATGTTGGCGCCAAGGCCGGCGCCTGGGGCGCGTTCCGCGACTACTTCGACGCCAACGTGCGCGGCACCCGCAACGTGATTGCCGGCTGCCGCATGCATGGCGTGCCGACCCTGGTGTTCACCTCCAGCCCGAGCGTGGCGCACAGCGGCAGCGTGGAGGTGCAGGGCGGTAACGAGATGGGCACGCCGATCGCCAGTTCGTTCAAGGCTTTCTATCCGGCCACCAAGGCGGTCGCCGAGAAGATCGTCTGCGCGGAGAACGCCGATGGCCTGCGCACGATTGCGCTGCGGCCACGGCTGATCTGGGGGCCGGGCGACAATCATCTGCTGCCGCGCCTGCTCACGCGCGCCCGCGCCGGGCGGCTGCGGCTGGTCGGCGACGGCAGCAATCGGATCGACACCACCTACATCGACAACGCCATCGACGCTCATCTGAAGGCGTTCGACGCGCTGACCGGCAAGCTCGCCGGCCGCTGCGCCGGCAAGGCCTATTTCATCTCCAACGGCGAGCCCAAACCGGTGGCGGAGATCATCAACCGGCTGCTGGCGAGCGCCGGCGGCCCGCCGGTTGAGCAGCGCATTCCGTTCGCAGCCGCCTACGCCATCGGCGCCGTGCTTGAGCGCGTGCACAGTGCGTTCAATCTCAGCGCTGAGCCGCTGATGACCCGTTTCATCGCCGAGCAGCTGTCGACCCCGCACTGGTACGACATCGGCGCCGCCCGCCGCGACTTCGGCTATGTTCCGATGATCAGCATCGCGACCGGGCTGGACCGGCTGGCGGCGTGGTGGAGCCAGGGCGAGGCAGCCTAGCAGCCTGCCGGACTTAGCCCGAGGCTCCCAGCAAACTCACTCGACCATCAGAGTGCATTGGGCCAGGATGTCCGGATTTTCGACGCTGACCCGTACTCCTCCTGCAGCGGGCCAATTCCGGCCCCTTCCTGGAGGTCTCATGCTTCGCGCCGGCAGTCGTTTCTTTGTGCTCGTGCTCTTTCTTCTGCTCACCAGCACGGCGGTGCTGGGCAAGGGCAACCTGCCGTCAGCGCGCGGCGAGGCGCCCAGCGGCGCGGCGCCGGTCGTTCGCACCATCAGCGGCATGCCGCTGACCATCCGGATCGGTGACGACAGCTCGTTCCAGATTTTCAACGCCGCCATTCCCGGCCTCGGTCAAATCTTTCCGCCCGACAGCGGCACCGGTACCGCCGACATGGGCTGGTTCGTGCGGCAGGGCAGCACTCTGTTTGCGCCGGATTTCGACAGCCACCCGGGCGGCACCGCTACGGGCAGCATTGGCACCTACACCGCGTTCGGCGCACGCACCATAAGCGCGGTCAGCGGGTCGGGGTCAGCAGCTGATCCGTTCCGCGTGACGGTCACCGGCAACCTGCCTGGACTGTCGATCACCGTCAGTCAGACGGTGGAGTACGTCAACGGCAACAACTTCTTCACTAAGCGCTTCAGTCTGAGCAACGGCGGCGCCAGCAGCCAGACGCTGCGGGTGTTTGTGGGCGGCGATATCTATCTGGCCGACTCGGATTCCGGCGTCGCGTTTCGCGAGCCCAACTCGGGCTCGCCGGGCGGTCAGGACTGCAGCACGCCGGCAACCTACACCATCCTCTTCATCCCGCAGACCCCGGTCGATGCGTTCAGCGGCGACGATTACGACGAGGTTTGGGACCAGATTGGCGCTGGTCAGCTGCCCAGCTCACTCTCGACTGGCTGCATCGACAATGGCGCTGCGCTGCAGTGGAATCGCACGCTTGCGGCCGGTCAGTCCATCACGCTGCAGGCCTCGACGTCGTTCGGCGACATCCCGCCGATTGCCCAATTCAATGTCAGCTCGGTGCTGCCGGCCAGCGGCAGTGCGGGTGCCAGCGTGCCCGTGAGCCTGTCCGGCTTTGGCTTCCAGGCCGGCACCACGTTCAGCGTTGGCCCCGGCATCACGGTCAGCAATCTGGTGATCGTCAGCGCGAGCAGCGCCACCGCAACGCTGCAGATTGCACCGGGAGCGACGCTGGGTCCCCGTAATGTGGTTGGTACGCAAAGCGGTGGCGGCCTCGTTTCGACGCTGATCAACGGCTTCACCGTCACTGCTGGCGGCGCACCGGGTCTGGCGCAGCCGCCGGCCTTCATACCCAGCAACGGCATGTGGGCGCTGCTTCTGCTGGGTCTGGCGACACTTCTGCTGGCCGGTTCGGCGATCCGCCGCGGCTGATCGGGCCAGCTCGCTATCTGCGTCCCGCTCCCGGCATCCGCCGGGGCGGGATGCGGCGGCGCGGCGGTCGGCCCAGTCGCCACGCCCACCAGGCCACGGCGGCGATGCCGATCCAGCTCAGCAGATCGAGCAACGTCGCCAGCCGGGTGTCCCAGGCCAGCAGGCCCCAGCGACCGAGAATGTTGAACCAGTCATGCTCGCCGCCGCCGACCAGCGGCAGCTGGCGGGCGCGGGCATCGCCCAGGTAGAGCGCCACGTACTGCAGATTCTGCAGCCCCCAGACCACGCCTACTGCGGCCGACAGCGGCTGCCCGAGGCGGTGGAAGTGCCAGGTCACGGCAATCGGAAACACGAACTGCATCAGGGTGCCGCCGTACAGCGATGCGGTGTTGCCCAGGATGGCGAAGAACAGATGGCCGGACTCGTGAATGGCCAGGTTGAAGTGATCCAGCACCGGCACGAAGTCGGTCATCAGCAGCACGACCGCCAGCCCGGCAAGTCCGGCGAGAAACGCGTGGCGGTGCGCGGCCGGTACGAGCCTGCCAACGGTCGGACCGATGGGGTCGATAGGATCGGCAGGTGGCGGCAGCGGTGGCTGAGTATTCACGCAGGACACAGTATCGACGCATGCGCGGTTGCTGCACAGACCCGCGCGATCACGGCTGGCAGCGGTCCGCGCGGCTACACTTGGCGCATGAGTACGACTGCACGCACACCCAATCCTCTGCTGGTGCCGCTGGGTCGGGCGCTGGAGACCGTCATCAACCGCGCGCTGGCGCTCGATCCGGATACTGCCGGGCAGCTGGCGGCGCTTGACGGTCGGCGCATCGAACTGCATCTGGACGCGCCAAAGCTGGCGCTTGGCATCCATGTTGTCGGCGACCGTCTGCGGGTCGGTCCGGCCAGCGCCGACGGCGAGCCCGACCTGAGCCTGCGCGCCACGGCCGGTGCGCTGCTGGCCCAACTGCTGCCGGGCAAGGCTGCCGCCGCGCCGGTCGGCCGGCTGCGGATCAGCGGCGACGCCGAGCTGGCCCAGCGGGTGCAGCGGTTGCTGCGCGACTTCTCGCCGGATCTCGATGCCGCCTTTGCTGGGCTGTTCGGTGACGTCATTGGCGTGCAGATCGCGCGCGCGCTGCGCGGCGCATTCAAGACCGTTGGCGAGGGCGCCAAGCGCTTTGCCCAGGACAGCGCCGACTACCTCACCGAGGAGCGTCGGGACGTGGTGTCGAAGGTCGAGCAGGCGATCTTCTTCGACGAGGTGGACGACCTGCGCGACGGCGTCGACCGCCTCGCCGCGCGGGTCGAGCGGCTTGCGCGATGATTGGGATGAGTCAGCTGCGCGGTGCGCTGCGTGCGACCAGGATTCTGCGCGTGCTCGTGAAGTACCGTCTCGACTCGCTGCTGGAGGGCACCGGCGTCGAGCCAGTTGCCCGCTTGCTGCGTCCGTTTGTGCCGCGCGCCTCCAGCGAGGTGGCGGCTCATTCACGCGGAACCAGGCTGCGCATGGCGCTGCAGGACCTCGGTCCGATCTTCGTCAAGTTCGGGCAGATACTTTCCACCCGTCGCGACCTGCTGCCGGAGGATATCGCCGAGCAGCTCGCCTTGCTGCAGGATCGGGTACAGCCGTTCGACGGCGCGCGCGCGCGCATGATCGTCGAAGCCGAACTCGGCAAGCCGATCGCCGAGCTGTATGCCGAATTCGACGAAACGCCGTTGGCGTCGGCCTCCATCGCGCAGGTGCACGCCGCGCGGCTGCACGATGTCGATGGCCAGCCGGGCCGCGAGGTGGTGGTCAAGGTGCTGCGGCCTGACATCGAGAAGCAGATCGCCGGCGATATCGCCCTGCTCACCGGGCTGGCCGAGATCGCCGCGCGGCACCACCCGCAGGCCGAGAAGATCCGCCCGCTGGAGGTCATCGCCGAGATTCAGGCGACCCTGCGCGGCGAGCTCGATCTGCAGCGCGAGGGCGCCAACGCCAGCGTGCTGCGGCGTAACTGGCTGAACTCCGATGACCTGTACGTGCCAGAGGTGTTCTGGAGCCACAGCGCGCAGCGCGCGCTCACGCTGGAGCGCGTGCGCGGCATTCCGTCCGATGATGTGAAAGCGCTGGATGCGGCGGGCATCGACCGGCCCAGCCTCGCCGCCAAGGGCGTGCGGCTGTTCTACACCCAGGTGTTCCGCGACAACTTTTTCCACGCCGACGCCCACGCCGGCAACATCTGGGTCGATTCCGATCCGGCGCGGCGCAGCAACCCGCGCTTCATCGCGCTCGATTTCGGCATCATGGGCCAGCTGCCGGCGCGTGATCAGTACTACCTGGCGGAGAACTTCATCGCCATGTTCTCGCGCGACTACCGGCGCATCGCCGAGCTGCACATCGAGGCCGGCTGGATGCCGTCGACGGTCCGCGTCGACGAGCTGGAAGCCGCCACCCGCGCGGTCTGCGAGCCGTATTTCACGCGCCCGCTGTCGGAAATCGCGCTGGGCGAGGTGCTGGTCAAGGTGTTCCGCACCGCGCAGCAATACCACCTCACGGTGCAGCCGCAGCTGATCCTGCTGCAGAAGACCCTGCTCAACATCGAGGGCGTCGGCCGCCTGCTCGACCCCAAACTGGATATCTTTGCGGTCGCCCACCCGGTGCTGGAGAGCATCCTGCGCGAGCGCTACAGCGCCGCCCAGCTGCTGCGCGAATTCCGCAAGCGAATGCCGGAGCTGATCACCGCTGCGCCCGACATGCCGCGGCTGATCCGCGACTGGCTGCAGCAGCAGACCGATGGCCGCCAGCGCATCGACATGGGCTCCGCCGACCTGCGCACGCTCGCCGCCGTCTCGCGCGAAAGCCAGCGCAAGACGACTTACGCGATCCTCGGCACCGGCCTGATGATCGCCGCCGCCGTGATGTTCGGCCTGGACGCCGGCGGACCGCGCATTCTCAATGTTGCAGCGGCGGTGTGGATCGCCGGCCTCGGCGCGCTGGGCGCCTTCTATGCCGCCTGGCCGCGCGGCTAGCAGCCAGCCGGGTTCAGCGACGCGCGCCACCTGCAGCGACGCGCGCCACCTGCAGCAGCGCGGCCATCTTCTGTTGAACCAGTGCGATGGCCTTCAGCGGTCGGACCATCACCTTGAACGCGGTAATCCGGCCATCGGCGTCCCAGCTCAGGATGTCGACGCCGTTGACCTCGATGCCGTCGCGTTCGACCTCGAATTCCAGCACTGCGCCGCGCGCGTCTTCATGCTCCCGGCCCTGGCCCGCCTATTTCATGAATCTCACACGCCCTCGCTTGTCTCTTGTCCGCGCAAGGAACTCCCTCAGTCGGTCGTATGGCCCGGATCGAGCCGAGAGTACGAGGGCGGGCCAACGTTCACAATGTGAGCCCCCCAAAACGTCTGCAGCCCACACGCTGATGACCGATGGTGCGGTCAGCGGCGCGTGCCGGGCAGGGTGCGGCGGACGTGCGAACCGATCTGGAGCGTAGGTGATCGGTGGATTACAGCGCCGTCCGCGGCGGCAGGCGCCAGTCGATGGGTGGCTGCCCGCGGCCAACCAGCCAGCGGTTGGCGGCGCTGAAGTGGCCGCAACCAAGAAAGCCCCGATGCGCGGCCAGTGGCGAGGGATGGGTGCTGCGCAGCACACAGTGGCGGCGGTCGATCATGGCGCCTTTCTTCTGCGCGTAGGCGCCCCACAGCATGAAGACCAGCCCTTCGCGCTCGCTGACCAGCCGCTGCACCACGGCGTCGGTGAAGGCTTCCCAACCGCGCCGAGCATGGCTGCCCGGCTTGCCATCCTCGACCGTCAGCACAGCGTTCAGCAGCAGCACGCCCTGTCGCGCCCATGGCGACAGGCAGCCGTGGTCAGGTCGGCCACCGACGGTGGAGCAGGCGCCAAGGTCGCGCTCGATCTCGGCGAAGATGTTGAGCAGCGAGGGCGGCGCGGGAATGCCGGGTCGAACAGAAAAGCACAGTCCATGCGCCTGGCCGGGTCCGTGGTAGGGGTCCTGCCCGAGGATGACTACCTTGACCGCGTCAAATGGCGTGCTGTCGAGCGCCGCGAAGATCTCGTCGCCGGGCGGGTAAATCCGCTTGCCGGCGGCTTTTTCGCTGCGCAGAAAGCTGCCCAGTGCCTGCATGGGTGGGGCTTCCAGCAGGTCTCCGAGGCGGCTGCGCCAGGCCGGCTCCAGCCGCACCCGTGGCGTCTCCGGCGCACCCGCACTCATTGCGTGGAGGCGGCGACCCGTTCGCGCATGAGCCGGCCGGTGCGCAGCTGGAACAGCAGCTTGGTGATCAGCAGGCGCTCCTCGATCGGCTTTTCGACCAGATCGTTGGCGCCGGCCCGCAGCAGCGCGGACTGGTTGGCCGGGTTGTCGTCGCCGGTCATGACCAGAATGGGCAGCTGCCCCTTGCCATAGCCGAACGGACCGCGGACGTGGTCGAGCAGGTCGTGGCCGGTCATTCCACCCTTCAAATAGACGTCGGTCAGGACGATGTCGGGACCCGGCACCCGGCCCTGCGCCTTGGCCATCTCCAGATGCGCCAGACCGTCCTCGACGCTGCTGACGTGGACCACGGTCAGGCCGTGCTTTTCCATCATCCGCCGGGTTGCCATGGCCACCACGCGGCTGTCCTCGACGTACAGCACTTCGCCGCCGCCCGAGGCGTCCGGCCGCACATAGCCGCGAATGAACGCCGACAGCGCGCCAAACCCGAGCGACTTGTCGAAATAGTCGGTGATGTCATCGGTAAAGCTGCGCTGGACCAGTCGCTCCTGCACATCGCCGGATACCGCGATGATCGGGATGTAGGCCTGCGGCGCATGCTCACGGATGAAATGGGCCAGATCCATGCCGTCCATGTCCGGCAGCCGCAGCGCCATGGTGACCAGATCGACCACCCCGTCCTGCAGCGCCTGCTTGGCCTCGGCGCCGGTTTCGCACGACAGCACGGTGACGCCGGGAACGTCCTTGATCAGCAGCTGCTCGATCAATCTACGGACGACCTTGGAGCCGTCCACCACCATGATGCGTGGCGTCTCGGAGGTGATGTGGCGGGTGATCGGCGGCGCACTCATGCGGAGCCTTCCTCGCTTGCCGCCTGGCGAAGATGATGGTCGACCGCCAGCCGGGCGCCCAGCCAGCCCAGCGCGACGGCTGCAGCCAGGGCGATGCCAGCGACTGGCGCGGCCAGCCCGATCGGCGCAAAGTCGCCGGCATATTCGGTGACCAGCTCGCGGATGGGTTCGGCCAGCGCTCGCTGCAGCGTCAGCGCAATGCCCAGCGCGAGCAGTCCGGCAAGCGCGCCGTAGCACCCACCCAGATACAGGAACGGGCGCCGGATGAAGGCGGCGGGCGCGCCCAGTAGCCGCACCGTGGCGATCTCTGCCGCCCTGTCCTGGATGTCCAGCCGTACCGTGTTTCCGACCACCAGCAGCACTCCCAGTCCGAGCAGCGTTGCTGCTACGGCCGTTATTCGCTGACCGAGCGTCAGCCACGCTCCCAGTCGGCGCCGCCATTGCGCATCGTGCTGGACGAAGTCCACCTCAGGCAGCGCCCGCAAACGCTGGGCCAGTTCGGCATCGTCCGCATTCCGGGCAGGGTCGACCAGCGCAACGAATGGCAACGGATTGTAGTCCAAAACGTCCAGCGTTCCGCCCAGCGCATCCAGACCGCGCAGCTCGTCTAGACCGTCCGCGGGCGAACGCAGGTCAATGGTTCCCACGGCGGCGTCGGCGCGCCACGTCTGGGCCCACGCCTGCGCGACGTCGGCGTCGGTCTGGGTGGTGAGGAATACCGCGATTTCGCGCGACTCGCGCAGCGAACCGGAGAACCGCTGCAGCTCGCCGAGCAGCAGTGCGAGACACAGCGGCAGGGCCAGCGCCACGGCCATCACGCCGACCGTCATTGCGGTCGCCGCCGGTTTGGCAGAGAGCCGGCGCAGACTAGCGCCGAGCCCCTGTGCGTGCGCATCCAGCCAGGCGGCCAGACGCGGCGTGCGCTCGACGGTGGGCTTTGCCGTGCTCATGCGGCCACATCCTCCACCGCGATGTCATCAATCAGGCGGCCGTGATCAAGCACCAGCACCCGCCGCCGCATTTTTCGCACCAGGTGCAGGTCGTGACTGGCCACGAGCACCGCAGTGCCCTTGGCCGGCAGGCTGGAAAACAGAGTCATCACTTCTTCAGCCAGCTGCGGGTCGAGATTGCCGGTCGGCTCGTCGGCGACCAGCAGGGCCGGCTGCGACACCAGCGCCCGGGCAATGCCGACACGCTGCTGCTCACCGGTCGATAGCATGATCGGGAGGTCCCGCTCACGGTCGGCCAGGCCCAGCGGCTGCAGCACCTCGCGCACCCGCGAAGCGATGGCGGAACGCCGCAGACCGGCGATCAGCAGCGGCAGGGCGACGTTGTCGAACACGCTGCGGTCGGCCAGCAGCCGGTGATCCTGAAAGACCACGCCGAGCCGCTGCCGATGCTGCGCGACCGCCCGGCCCCGGATACGCCCCAGATCGCGGCCGTCAAATACGACCCGACCCTCGGTGGGTCGATCACTCAGGTGGAGCAGCCGCAGCAGGGTGCTTTTGCCGGCGCCCGAGTGGCCGGTCACAAAGGCCATTTCCCCGTATGCCAGCGAGAAACTGACGTCAGCCAGCCCGCACATTCCGCCGGGATAGCGCTTGCCTATGCCTTCAAAGGACAGCAACGCACTCATTTGATCAGGCTGTTCAAGTCGAAGATGGGAAGCAGGATCGCCAGCACGATGAACAGCACCATGCCGCCGACCAGCAGAATCACCGCCGGGCCGAGTGCCGACATCATCATTCCGAGCGCACTGTCGAGCTCGCGCTCCTGATGGCTGGCGGCTTCGGCAAGCATCTCATCCAACCGCCCGGATTTTTCGCCGCTCTGGATCAGGTGCACCGCAATCGGCGGAAACTGCCGCGTGTCGGCCAGTGCGCGGGCAAAGCCGCGACCTTCGCGCACGCGCAGGGCAACCTGGGTGAGCGCGCGCTGCAGCGGTCGGAGCTGGACGACTTGGGCGGCAATGCTGATGGCTTCCAGCAGCGGTACCGCGCTGGCCGTCAACAGCGCCAGGGTGCGTGCAAAGCGGCTGGTGTCGACGGCGCGCAGCAGCGGCCCGAGCAGCGGCAGCTTGAGCAGTCCTGCCTGCCAGCGCTCGCGCAGCACCGGCTGGCGCAGCGCCAGCAGCACCGCCACCACCGACAGCAGCAGCGCTCCCACGATCCAGCCGCCGTGGTCACGCAGGGTGTCGGATAGCGCGATCAACGCGCGGGTGGCCCACGGCAGGGTCTGGCCAAACTGGGCGAACACCCCGGTCACCTGCGGTACGACATAGATCATCAGCCCGGTCACCACCGCCAGCGCCACCACACTGAGCAGGAGCGGATAGGTGAGGGCCAGCAGGATGCGCTGGCGCAGGGCGTCGCGTGATTCAGCGTAGTCGGCCAGCCGGCGCAGCACCTGGTCCAGGCGACCGGCCGATTCGCCTGCTGCGATCGAGGTGCGGAACAGCGGCGGAAACGCCTGCGGATGCTCCGCCAGCGCCGCCGCCAGCGCGTTGCCCTCCATCACCCGGGCGCGCAGCGCGACCACCAGGCTGCGCATTCGGCCGTCGCTGCCCTCCGCCAGCGCGGCCAGCGATTCGTCGATCGGCAGACCGCTGCCGACCAGGGTCGCCAGCTGCCGCGCGAACAGCGCCAGCTCAGCGCTGCCCAGGCCGCGACTGAAACCCACGCCACCCCGCGCCGCACCCTCGCGCACTGCCGCCACCGACAGGGGATTCAAGCCGCGCTCACGCAGACTGCCGCGCGCGGCGCGCGGCGTGTCGGCCTGAAGAACGCCGGTCTGGGTCCGGCCGTCAGCGTCGAGGGCTTGGTATTCGAAGGCGGGCATGCCGCTGAGTTTACGTGGGCGAGGCTTGCCCGAGGTGGGGTGCAGGCTCAGACTGTTGTGCTTTCCGCAACAACAGTGTCTGACCGCAATGCCTGCAGCGCACGTTCTGGTAGTCGACGACGAGCCCGACATCCGCGCGATGGTGAAGGACATCCTCGAAGACGAGGGCTACCGGGTGGACGTCGCGGCCCATGCGGCGGCGGCGCGGGCTGCCCTGGCCGAGGCCACCCCCGACCTCGTCCTGCTGGACATATGGATGCCACAAACCGACGGCATCAGTCTGCTGCGCGAATGGTCGGAGGGTGCCGGGCTGCCCTGCCCGGTCGTCATGATGTCCGGACATGGCAACGTCGAAACCGCAGTGGAGGCGACCCGCCTCGGCGCTTACGACTTCATCGAGAAGCCCATCGCGCTGGCCAAGCTGCTGATCACCATCGAGCGTGCGCTGCAGGCGCAGAGCTTGCGCACTGCCAACGCGGCCTTGGTCAAGCGGATCCAGCCGCTGGCCGAACCGACCGGCGTGGCAGCGGCCACCCAGCATCTGCGCGCCCAGCTGCAGCGGCTTGCGGCGCACTCGGCTCCGGTGCTGCTGCGCGGTGAGGCCGGCACCGGCAAGGAGTCGCTGGCCCGCTGGCTGCACGCACAGGGGCCGCGCCGCGATGCGCCTTTCATCACGCTGGCGGCGGGCACCATCGCCGAGGACCAGGCCGCCAACAGCCTCTTCGGCGCCGAGCTTGGCGGCCAGGTCCAGCCCGGTTTGCTGGAGCAGGCGCAGGGCGGCAGCCTGTACCTGGATGAGATCGCCGAGCTGGGGCCGGAGCTGCAGCTGCGGCTGTCGAGCGTTATCGAGCGCAACCAGCTGCTGCGCACCGGCGGGCGGCGACCGATTGCGCTGGACGTGCGCCTGATCGCCGCCAGCGCGCGCGACCTTGATGCCGAGCGTGCCGCCGGACGCCTGCGTGATGAGCTGTATTTCCAGCTTGCCGTGGTGCCGGTGCAGGTGCCCGCCCTGCGCGAACGGCTGGATGATCTGCCCGCGCTGGTGGAGGCATTTGCGGCCTTCTTTGCCGACCGCGATGGGTTGCCGCGCCGGCACTTTGAAGACGCCGCCCTCGCCCGGCTGGCGCGCCACCCGTGGCCCGGCAACCTGCGCGAGCTGCGCAATCTGGTGCAGCGCCTGCTGGTGGTCGGCGGTGTGGTTGGAATCAGCGGCGACGAAGTCGACGCCGCACTCGGTGGTCGCATCAGCCCAGTTCCGCGGGCCGCCGCCGTGGAGTCGCTCGAGTTCGACAGCAGCCTGCCGCTGCGCGAAGCCAGGGACGCCTTTGAACGCGCCTACCTGCTGAAGCTGCTGAACGAAGCCGGCGGCAGCGTTGGCAAGCTGGCCAAGCTGGCCGGCATGGAGCGCACCCATCTGTATCGCAAGCTGCGCGACTTGGGGGTGGATATCAAAGGGGTGCGGGATGTTTAGCGCGAGGCGCGCGGTTGGCGCTCTTGATCGGCCGGGAGGTCGTCGGAGTGCTGCGGCTGTCTTCGGGGGCTGCGGTGAAGTGTTGGGGTTTGGTGTGGTTGTGCGCCGTTTCCTGCGCTGCTCGCCGGCAGCCGGCCGGCACCTGACTCGCGCAGCCATGCGCTCAGACAAAGGTGCCTTTCCCGGTCTGCCGGCTGCGCTGCTCGGCGCGACGTACGGGGCCCGAGAGCAAAGGCAACGGCGGCGCTCAGCACGCTTTGGTAAAGCGGAGCTTGCTCCGCTGCGCGACACCCTCCACAGCAGCCGAGCAAGCTCGGCTCTACAACAGCAGCAGCAAGAGCAAGAGCAGCAGCAGCAGCAAGAGCAGAAGCAAGAGCAGCAGCAGCAAGAGCAGCAGCAGCAAGAGCAGCAGCAGCAAGAGCAGCAGAAGCAAGAGCAGCAGAAGCAAGAGCAGCAGCAGCAAGAGCAGCAGCAAGAGCTGACTCGCGAATCCATGCGCTCAGTCAAAGGTGCCTTTCCCCGTCTGCCGGCTGCGCTGCTCGGCGCGCTGCTCGGGGCCCGAGAGCAAAGGCAACGGCGGCGCTCAGCACGCTTTGGTAGAGCGGAGCTTGCTCCGCTGCGCGACACCCTCCACAGCAGCCGAGCAAGCTCGGCTCTACAACAGCAGCAGCAAGAGCAAGAGCAGCAGCAGCAGCAACAGCAGCAGCAGCAGCAAGAGCAGCAGCAACAGCAGCAGCAAGAGCAGCAGCAAGAGCAGCAGCAAGAGCAGCAGCAAGAGCAGCAGCAAGAGCAGCAGAAGCAAGAGCAGCAGAAGCAAGAGCAGCAGCAAGAGCTGACTCGCGCATCCATGCGCTCAGTCAAAGGTGCCTTTCCCGGTCTGCCGGCTGCGCTGCTCGGCGCGCCGCTCGGGGCCCGAGAGCAAAGGCAACGGCGGCGCTCAGCACGCTTTGGTAGAGCGGAGCTTGCTCCGCTGCGCGATACCCTCCACACCAGCCGAGCAAGCTCGGCTCTACAACAGCAGCAGCAAGAGCAGCAGCAAGAGCAGCAGCAAGAGCAGCAGCAAGAGCAGCAGCAAGAGCAGCAGCAAGAGCAGCAGCAAGAGCAGCCGCGTCCCGCTTGCCTGCTGTTGGCTCTTGGGGCCCCTGTGCAGCGGCGGCGGGCGGGGGATCAGGCCCGCAGAGGTGCACGCATGGATGCGTGCGTGCTTTTGTCAGCACAGCACGTGCTGTCGCGGTTTCGCCCACGCGTTCGCTGCGCTCGGTCGAAAACCCCTCCCGGCCGACGCATATCCGCAGCTTCATCGCGGGGCGTAGCCCCGGAACCGAGGCAGCCTCGCCTCAAGGCAATGTCAGGCGAGAGAAGCAAACACCCTAAAATTCTGGCTCGCACCAAAACAACCAACACCACCCCACCCCCCGCCGAGCAAAGCAATAGCGCCCCAAGTTCACCAACCCAAGGGCTCCCAATTCCATGAAAATCATCATTCTGGGCGCCGGCCAGGTGGGATCCTCGGTGGCCGCTGCGCTGGTCAGCGAGAACAATGACATCACGGTGGTTGATCGCGATCAGTCGCGGCTGCGTGATCTGGCCGAGCGACTCGACATTCGCACCGTGCTGGGGCACGCGTCCTTGCCCAGCGTGCTGGGGCACGCGGGTGCCGAGGACGCGGATTTGATTATTGCCGTGACCTCCAGCGATGAGGTCAACCTGATCGCCTGCGAGGTCGCGGATGTGGTCTTCAAGACGCCGACCAAGATCGCCCGGCTGCGCGAAACCGAGTACCTGCAGTACCCCGAGCTGACCGGCAAATCACGGGCGTCGGTCGATGTGGCGATCAGTCCCGAGGCGCTGGTGTGCCGGCATGTGCAGCGGCTCATCGAGTATCCCGGTGCGCTGCAGGTGCTGGATTTTGCCGATGGCCGGGCGCAGCTGGTGGCGGTGCGGGCGGTGCCCGGCGGTGCGTTGGTCGGGCATGAGATCCGCGACCTGCGTTCGCATCTGCCGGACGATGTGGACGCCCGCGTGGCGGCGATCTTCCGCGACGGCAAGCCGATCATTCCCAAAGCCAGCACCCTGATCGAAGCGGGCGACGAGGTGTTCTTTCTGGCCGACCGCAAGAACTTCCGGCCGGTGATGAGCGAGCTGCGCCGGATTGATCGGCCGGTGCGGCGGGTGTTCATCGCCGGCGGCGGCAACATCGGCCGCAATCTGGCCAAAGCGCTCGAGAGCCAATTCAGCGTCAAGGTGCTGGAGCGCTCGCGCGACCGCGCCAAGCAGATCGCCGAATATCTGGTGAAGTCGATCGTGCTGGTCGGCGACTGTGCTGACGAGGATCTGCTGCGCGAGGAGAACATCGACCAGACCGATGTCTACTGCGCGCTGACCAATGACGACGAGGCCAATATCCTGTCGGCCATGCTGGCCAAGCGGATGGGCTGTCGACGGGTGATCGCACTGATCAACCGCCCGGCCTACGCCGAGCTGGTCGAGGGCGGCAGCATCGATATCGCGGTCAGTCCGCAGCAGGTGACGCTGGGTGCACTGCTGACCTGGATCCGGCAGGGCACGATGGTGCGCGTGCACAGCCTGCGGCGCGGCATGGCCGAGGCGATCGAGGCGGTGGCGATCGGTGATCGCCGCACGTCCAAGGTCATCGGCCGCTCGCTGGAGGAGCTGGATCTGCCGGAGGCGGCCACCATCGGCGGCATCGTGCGCGGCGAGAAGCTGCTGATTGCCCACCACGACGTCGTGATCGAGCACAACGACCACGTCATCCTGTTCCTGGTCGACAAGCGGCAGCTGCCGCAGGTCGAGGCGCTGTTCCGCGCCGACGCCACCTGGCTCTGAGCGCGCCCGCCGATGCGTCTGCAGGCGATCATCCGGATTCTGGGCGTCATCATCGGACTGACTTCGCTGACCAAGCTGCCGTCGCTGTTCCTTGCGCTGCTGCTGGGCGAGCCGACGGTGGGCGTGTTCGCCAGCAGTTTCGCGCTGACCGCGCTGATCGGGCTGGGCATGTGGTGGCCAAACCGACAGGTCAGCTACGACCTGCGCCTGCGCGATGGCTTTTTGATTGTCACCCTGACCTGGGTGTCGGCCAGCCTGGTGTCGTCGATTCCGCTGATGACCGGGCCGCCGCACCTGAGCTTCACCCACGCCGTTTTCGAGGCCACTTCGGGTCTGACCACGACCGGCGCAACGGTTATCAGCGGTATCGAAAATCTCCCTCGATCAATGTTGCTGTATCGCCAGGTACTGCAGTTCCTCGGCGGCATGGGCATCGTCATCCTCGCGGTGGCCATCTTGCCGATGCTTAAAATCGGCGGCACTCAGCTGTTCCGCGCTGAAACCACGGGGCCGTCGCGTGACAGCAAGCTGACGCCGAGGATCGGCCAGACCGCGAAGGCGCTGTGGCTGGTGTACGCCGGACTTACCCTGCTTTGTGCGTTGGCCTATTGGGTGGCCGGCATGCCGCTGTTCGACGCCATTTGCCACTCGCTTGGCACTGTCTCGACCGGCGGTTTCTCCACCTATGATTCGGGGCTGGATCACTGGGACAGCAGCCTGATCGATCTGGTGGCGATCACTTTCATGATCCTGGGCGGGATCAATTTTGCGCTGCATTTTGTAGCGTGGCGCAGCGCGAGCGTGGCCCACTACTTCCACGATTCCGAGCTGCGTGCCTTTCTGCGCATCCTGGCCAGCGCCGTCGTGCTGGTCGCGATCAGCCTGTGGTTGGGGGGTGACTATCCAACCCTTTTGGAGTCGCTGCGCCGCTCGGCGCTGCAGATCGTGTCGGCCATGACGACCACCGGGTTCGCCGTCGACGGTTTTTCCACCTGGTCGGGCGTGGCGCCGATGGCGGTGATGATCGTCGCCGTGATCGGCGGCTGCTCCGGCTCCACCGTCGGCGGCCTGAAGGTTGCCCGCGTGCTGATGGTGCTGCGTCAGGGCATGCGCGAGGTGCGTCAGCTGGTCCATCCCAAGGGTCAGTTTCTGGTCAAAATGGGTGGCCGGCGGGTATCCGAAAGTGTAGTTCTGTCGGTCAGCGGCTTCATCACCTTGTGGATGGTCTGCTTCATGGCCCTGCTGCTGGGCTTCATTGTCGCTGGACTCGACCCGCTCTCAGCGTTTGGCGCCAGCGTCGCCACCCTCGCCAACCTCGGTCCGGGTCTCGGCGAGGTTGCCACCACCTTCGGTACCGTCAGCGATGGCGCGGTCTGGCTGGGGACCCTCGGCATGCTGCTCGGCCGTCTCGAGGTGTTCAGCGTGCTGGTCCTGCTCACGCCGACCTTCTGGCGCGAGTAGCCGCGGCGCCGACAGCCAGCGTCGGAGTCGGATGGCCAGCTGTTGGGCTTCGGCCGACGGCAGGTAGCTCAGCGTGGTGCCGCCGCCGCGCGCGCCGGCGCTGTCGATATCGACGTGGGCCATCCGGGCGCGGCGATCAAACGCCGACTGCCGCAGGCGCACGCACTGGATCCGCTCGCGCTCGATGATTTGCCAGCGCCGCTGCAGCCAGCCGCTGCGCCACAGTACCCGGTCGGCATCGACGCTGTAGGCGGAGAACGCCGCGTCACGGCGGCACGCCAGCACCAGCAGCGGCGCGATCAGCAGCAACAGCAGGGCGCTTGACCCCAGCTGCACGCTTATTGCAAACGTGACTCCGGCCAGGGTCAGCAGCGGCGGCTTGACGGTGCGGCGCCAGGCATTGGGGTGAATGCCGTGCCACACCGGCTGCTCCCAGCGCATGCCCGGCAAAAAGCGCCGCAGCAGCGCATCCACCCGCGCCGCTGGCGCAACCGGCAGCAGCGCATCAATGCCCCGATCGGCGCCTTCGGCGCGGCGGGCGGCGGTCTCCACGTGCAGGGCGCGGCGATCAAAGCGGCGCAGCAGCCACGGCTCGCGGACCAGCCAGCGCTGGATCTTGCCCTGTGTGGTGTGGCTCTGGGTGCGGGTGAGCAGTCCGCCCTCGACGCTGATGCGTGAGTCGCCCTCGGTCAGGCGAAAGCCGTAGTGCCGCAGCAGCACGGAAACGACCCCGAGCAGGCGCACCAGCAGTGAAGCGAGCAGCACAATCAAAAGCAACCCGGCAATTCCGGCCAGTCCCGGCGCAAATCCTGAAACGCCGTCGCCCAGCCAGCCGAACGCGGCTGGCATCCACCTCGACCCGCCCGTCGAATCCAGCTGCACCATCAGGCCGACGATCGCGCCCACCACGATCCAGCCGCGATTGCTGCTCAGCCCAAGCAGCACCAGATCAGCGGTCGGCACCTCGGCAAGCAGCGCCGCCGCAGGCGCGGGCGACGCGGCGGATGAGTCGGTGCCGACCGCGTCGCTGCGCGCGCCACGGATGGTCGCGACCAGCGCCTGGGCATCAGCCAGCGCCAACACCTGCATCTGCGCCTCGGCAGCGCCGTCGCCGGTGGCCGACTCGATGCGCAGCTCGGCCACCTTGAAGATCCGATGCAGAACCGAGCGGCGCAGTTCGACGTTGTGGATGCGCCGGAACGGCAGGTGCCGCACGCTGCGCTGCAGCAGGCCGCTGCGAATCACCAGCGCGTCCGGATCGACCCGATAGGTGTAGGTGAAGTAATGCCAGATGGCGAGCAGACTCAGCGCCACAGCGCTTACCGCTGCCGCCACTTGCTGCCAGTCGCCGCCGCGGCCAAACACCAGCAGCGCAATGAGCGGCAGGGCGAACTGCTTGAGCTGGGAAATCAGAACGAACAGCCAGGACCACGGATGCAGCCGACTCAAGGCGAGCGGTGTCGCCATGGAGGACTCAGAATCGTTGGTCATGGCCTTCCAGCAGGGCGTCGCGCAGTGTCGTGGCGCGTTCGGTCGACAGGCCAGCCAGCCGCACGGTCGCCATCTGGCTGCCCGCGGTGTGGATCATCAGGTCGGTCAGCCCGAGCCGCCGATCCAGCGGGCCGCGCTCGATATCGGTGTGCTGCACGCGCGAGCGCGGCACGTGGGTTTCCGATTGCCAGTAGACGCCGCGGCGAATGCTCAGGCCACTGTCGTCAAGTCGGAAGCGCTCGGCTCGAAAGCGCTGCCCGGCGAGCTGCCAACTCCAGAGCAGCAGCAGCCCGAGCAGGATCAGCAGCATCACCAGCGCCGTGGCAGACCCAAACGGCTTTGCCAGCAGGGGGCGTCCAACCAGCAGCAGCGGCGTCCACAGCCCGATGGCGATGCCGATCTGGGAAATTCGAAAGCGCCAGCGCGCGTTGGGATGCAGCGACTCGAATGCGGCCGCTTCGTCGTTCAGTGGGCCCGCTGGCGAGTCGGATGGCGGGAAATCAGGTGACGTGGGTTCGATGGTCATGCGGTGGTTGACGGTTACTGTCCGGTGACGTGACGTTCGTAGCGCGCATTGCCCTGCGGGTCGCGCGCCGGGTAGCGTTTGTAGGTCCACTGGTACTGCGGCAGCGCCAGCCGCACGCAGGCTTCGATGCCTTGGTTGAGCGCGGTGGCAGCGCGCAGCGGGTCCGGATCGGTGAGCGCCGCTGGTGCAGGCAGCAGACGAATCCTGAATCCGGCCGCGTGCGGCAGCCGCTCCGCGAAACCAAACACCACGCTGGCGCCGGTCTTCTGCGCCAGTCGCGGCAGCAGAGTCATGGTCAACGCCGGAACGCCGAACAGCGGCGCCAGCAGCCCTTCGCCGGCCTTGGGGCGCTGATCGGGGAGGATGCCCAGGGTTCCGCCGCCGCGCAGCAGCGACAGCATGCGGCGCACCACCGCGGGCTCCGCCCGCAGTGGCTCCACGCCAGGATGGGCGCGTGCGCGCAGCAGCAGGGGCTCCAGCGCAGGACGCTCCGGCGGGCGGTAGACCACGCCGAGCGGCCGTCGACTGGCAAGATAGACGCTGAACAGCTCCCAATTGCCGATGTGCGGCGCGGCGACGATCACGCCGCGTCCGGCCGCTTCGGCCGCGTCCAGATGTTCGACGCCCTCGACGGATGCGATCCAGCGCAGGCTGAGCGCCGCTGGCCGAGTCCAGACCGCGGCGGTCTCCAGCGCAGTGCAGGAGCTGTGGCTGAGTGAGGCGCGGCGCAAGGCTTCGCGCCCCGCCGCGTCCAGCCCTGGCATGGAGATCCTGATATTGGCCTCGGCAACCCGCGCCTCCCTGCTGCGCACGACGCGCAGCAGCAGCGCCAGCGGGGCCGCCAGTGCCTGCAAAGCGGCCAGCGGCAGCCGACCAAGCAGTCCAAGGGCGGCGTACAGCGCGGCAATCGGGTAATTCATCCGGGACATCGCCAACGCGTGCCGCTCCCGTTCCGGAGCGCCTCACAGCCGAGCCCGCAGCGCGGACGTGCAGCTCCTGCGGCGATAGCGTATCGCAAGGCTGCAGGGGGATTGGCGCGTGCGGGATTCATGCGCAGGGAGTCTACGTGGTGGCGGCAACGGTTGACCCCAACCCTGGGCTCGCGCAGCATCGAGGGCCCACTCCGGATTGGTGCCGAGCAGCGTGATCGCCCTGCTTCAGCGTGTGACTCAGGCGGCGGTAAAGGTCGATGGCGAGTGTGTCGGCCGGATCGGACCGGGGCTGCTGGTGCTGCTGGCAGTGGTGCCGGGTGACAATCAGCAAACCACGCAACGCATGGCCGAGCGCCTGCTCGGGTATCGGGTGTTTGCCGATTCGCAGGGCCGCATGAATCTGTCCCTCAGGCAAACCGGCGGCGGCCTGCTGCTGGTCAGCCAGTTCACGCTGGCGGCCGATACCCGCAAGGGAACGCGTCCCAGCTTCACCCCGGCAGCCCCCCCCGAGCTGGCGCAGCGGCTGTTCGAGCAGCTGGTAGCGGAATGTCGGCAACAGCATGCAGGGGTGGAAAGTGGCCGGTTTGGCGCCCATATGCTGGTGTCGCTGGTCAATGATGGGCCGGTGACAATCCGGCTGGAAGCCTGATTCCGACGCCATTTGCGTCCATCAATACTGCAGTTACTCCTTTTTAATCAGCCACCTGCCAGAAACAGCGGAACCTTCGCTATACTGGACAGTTCATTTCCCTTCATGCACGGGACCCCGAATGGCGACCGAAAACTCCGAGCCGCAGTCCGAAATCAAGCAGCTCATCACCAAGGGCCGCGAGCAGGGCTACCTTACGTACGCCGAAGTCAATGATCACCTGCCGGGTGACATCGTCGATCCCGAACAGATCGAAGACATCATCGGCATGATCAACGACATGGGTATCCAGGTGCACGAGGTTGCGCCGGATGCCGAGACCCTGCTGATGTCGGACTCGGCGCGCTCCGCCGACGACGAGACGGCCGCCGAGGAAGCCGTTGCCGCGCTCTCCGCGCTCGATTCCGAAGCCGGCCGCACCACCGACCCGGTGCGCATGTACATGCGCGAGATGGGTACGGTCGAGCTGCTGACCCGTGAGGGCGAGATCGCCATCGCCAAGCGCATCGAGGAAGGTCTGAACCAGGTGCAGTCCGCCCTGGCCAGCTTCCCGTGGTCGATCCAACTGCTGACCGAAGAGTACGACCAGCACCTGGAAGGCAAGAAGCGGCTGACCGAAGTGGTCGCCGGTTACGCTGACCTGGAGGCCGCCGCGGCTGCCGAAGCCGCTGCCGCGGCGCTGATCGCTTCGGAATCGGAAGAGGTCGAAGTCGAGGAAGACGAGGACGCCGACGACGACGCCGATGACACGCCCGCCGACACCGGACCGGATCCGGTCGAAGCCGCGCGCCGCATGGATCTCCTCAAGGGCATGTACCAGCGCTTCCAGAAGACCCACGCAAAGTACGGCTCGGCTGATCGCAAGTCGATCAAGCTGCGCGAGGAAATGGCCGAAGAATTCCTTCGGCTCAAGCTGCCGCCCGCACTGGTTGCCGGCTTTGTCGGCAAGCTGCGGGAAGTCGTCAATGCGGTGCGCAGCCACGAACGCGTGATCATGGATCACTGCATCAAGCACGCCCGCATGCCGCGCAAGGATTTCATCCGCACCTTCCCCGGTAGCGAGACCAGCATCGACTGGGTCGACGAGATGCTGCGCCGCAAGCAGAAGTGGTCGTCGGGGCTGCGCGAGTACCGCGAGCTGATCATCGCCGAGCAGGAGAAGCTGATCGCGATCGAAAAGGCGCTGCACCTGTCGCTGGTCGACATCAAGGAAATCAACCGCTCGATGGCGATTGGTGAAGCCAAGGCGCGCAAGGCCAAGAAGGAAATGGTCGAGGCCAACCTGCGCCTGGTGATCTCCATTGCCAAGAAGTACACCAACCGCGGCCTGCAGTTTCTCGACCTGATTCAGGAAGGCAACATCGGCCTGATGAAAGCGGTCGACAAGTTCGAATACCGCCGCGGCTACAAGTTCAGCACCTACGCGACCTGGTGGATCCGCCAGGCGATTACCCGCTCGATCGCCGACCAGGCGCGCACCATCCGCATCCCGGTGCACATGATCGAGACGATCAACAAGCTCAATCGCATTTCCCGCCAGATGCTGCAGCAGTTCGGCCGCGAGCCGACGCCGGAGGAGCTGGCCAAGGAAATGGAGATGCCCGAGGACAAGATCCGCAAGGTGCTCAAGATCGCCAAGGAGCCGATCTCGATGGAGACCCCGATCGGTGACGACGAGGACTCGCATCTGGGCGACTTCATCGAGGACACCAGCATCGAGTCGCCGGACGAAACCGCCACCGTGACCGGACTGATGGAGACCGTGCGCGACGTGCTGGCAGGACTGACTCCGCGCGAGGCCAAGGTGCTGCGGATGCGCTTTGGCATCGACATGAACACCGATCACACGCTGGAAGAAGTCGGCAAGCAGTTTGACGTCACCCGCGAGCGGATCCGCCAGATCGAAGCCAAGGCGCTGCGCAAGCTGCGTCATCCGACCCGCTCCGAGCAGCTGCGCAGCTTTCTCGACATCGAGTAGCCCGGCTTTCCGGGCCCGGGCTTGCGACGGTTGTCCAGCCCGGTAACCAATACTTGCAAGCCGCGCGGTGGCCAGCTGTCGCTGCGCGGCACCTCTCGGCGCTACACTGCGGGCTGAACCGGGAGAGCAACACATGAGTTTTGAAAGCAGCGATCTGGCGCGTCTGTATCCACTTGACAGCCTGCGCGAAGAAACGCGTGAGCAGCTGGCGAGTGAGGCGGCGTCCATCGAGTTCACCAAGGGCGAAGTGCTGTTCCGCGCCGGTGATCTGGACGGCGACACGCTGTATCTGATTGAAGGCGAGATCGAGGGTGTTTATCCCGACGGTCGCAGCAAGAAGACCAGCGCCAGCTCGCTGCAGGGCCGCTATCCGATCGGCGAGTCGCAGCCGCGCCGCTTCACCTCCACCGTGACCTCCGCCAGCGCCCGTGTTCTGCGGCTCGACCGCCGCTACGCCGAGAAGGTCATCGCCTGGGATCAGCTGAGCCGTGGCGACAGCTTCCGGCATGTTGACGATGGCCCGCAGGGCAACCGCTGGGTATTCCGGCTGCTGCAAAGCCGGGCTTTCCACAAGCTGCCGACCGGCAACATCGAGCGCATGTTCCAGGCGTTCGAGGAGGTCCACGTCAAGGCTGGTGATCTGGTCATCCGCGAGGGCGATCCGGGCGATTACTTCTACGTCATCAAGGAAGGCGCGGCGTCGGTCTCCAAGCAGCTGGATGGCGCCGACTCGATCGTCGCCTATCTGGTCCGCGGTGACTGCTTCGGCGAAGATGCCCTGCTGGCCAACACGCCGCGCAATGCGACCGTACGCATGATGCAGGACGGCCGGCTGATGCGACTCGGCCGCAAGCCGTTCGAGGAAGTGCTGAAGCCGCCGGTAGTGGAATGGCTGAATGCCGGTCAGGCCGCATTGCTGGCCCGCGGCGGCGCCAGCGTGGTCGATGTACGGATGCCCAGCGAGCACGCCCAGCGCGCCATCAAGGGCTCGGTCAACATTCCGCTGTTCCGGCTGCGCGAGGATGTCGCCCAGAGCTTTCCGCGCTCATCCAAGCTGGTCATCTACTGCAACACCGGCGAGCGCAGTGCGGCAGCAGCGTTTATCCTGACGCGGCTTGGCTATGCGGAGGTTTACGCGCTGCAGGGTGGAATCGGCTCGATGCTCAAGCAGGAAGCGGGCTGAGCTCTGGGGCGCTGCTCAGGATCGCAGCTCACCGTCGACGATCACCAGGTCAGCGGGACGCTGCGCAAACAGGCCGACGCTGACCACTCCGACGATCTGGTTGATCTCGCGTTCAAGGCCGACCGGGTCGAGGATGCTCAAGCCATGCAGATCGAGCAGCCAGTTGCCGTTGTCGGTCGTGACCCCATCCCGCCAGACCGGTTGGGCGCCCAGCCGACGCAGCTCGCGTGCGACATGACTGCGCGCCATCGGGATCACCTCCACCGGCAGCGGAAACCGGCCGAGTACCGGGACTTCCTTGCTGGCGTCGATCACGCAGACGAACTTTCTGCTGGCCGCAGCGATGATCTTTTCCCGGGTCAGCGCGGCACCGCCACCCTTGATCAGCCGGTTATGCCGGTCGCACTCGTCGGCACCGTCGACATACAGCGGCAGTGGACCATAGGCGTTGAGGTCGAGCAGGCGTATGCCGACCGCCTTCAGCAGGGCGGAGCTTTGTTCAGAGCTCGACACCGCACCTTCGATGCGGTCGCGAAGCTTGCCAAGCCCCTCAATGAAGTACTTCACGGTTGAGCCGGTGCCGACGCCGATCACGCTGCCCTCTTCGACGTAGGCGAGTGCCCGCTCGGCCGACCGCTGCTTGCCTGTTTCCTTGCTCATTGCGGTTGTCCGTCGGCGGGGTTGGATTCGAGCTTGAGGATATAGCGCCACTGCGCCGCGCTGACCGGCAAAACAGAGAGACGGTTGCCGCGACGGAGCAGCGCGAACTCGCCGAGCCTGGCGCTGTGCTGCTTGAGCTCGTCCAACGCAATCGTGCGCCCCAGCTTGCGCCCGAATGCGATCTCGACCAGCAGCCAGCGAGGTGCATCCGCCGAACTCGCGGGGTCATGGTAGTCGCTCTCAGGATCGAATTGAGTCGGATCCGGCAGCGCAGCGCTTGCCACCGTCGCCAGACCGACCACGCCGGGCTGCGCGCAGTTCGAGTGATAGAAGAGCACCCCGTCACCCAGCCGCATCCCGTCACGCATGTAGTTGCGCGCCTGGTAGTTGCGCACCCCGCTCCAGGGCTCCCGGCCGACCCGGGCGAGATCGTCGATCGAGAATTCTTCGGGTTCGGATTTCATCAGCCAGAAGGATTGGTTTTTGGTTGGCATGGCGGTGGCTGTTTTGTGGGCCGGATGGGCTGGGTAGCTTGTTTGCGTGGTCAGGAAAGGAGTGCAGAGGTTTTCTCGCCTGACATTGCCTCGAGGCGCGGTTACGTTGGTTCCGGGGCTATGCCCCGGCCTTCGCTGCGCTCGGTCAGCGGCGGCCCCGAGTTACTTTTCTTTGTTTCGCCGCACGGCGCGTAGGAGCGCGCCGGAACGCCGCAGGCGGCCCGAAGGGCGGAGGGCAGGATGCCCGACATAAAGAAAAGTAAGCAAAAGAAAGGCGACCCCGGTTTCGCGCCGACCCCGGTTTCGCGTCCGCGACAACGCTGCGAAAGGCGAGAGAAGCGAGCAGCGAAGGACCTGGCCCGCCTATTTCATGAATCTCACACGCCCTCGCTTGTCTCTTGTCCGCGCAAGGAACTACCCCAGTCGGTCGTATGGCCCGAAACGCCGCTCCTTCGGTAGTCCCTTGTGCGAACAATATGCTACGCGATCATCGCGCGAATTCATGAAACATGCGGGCTAGGCTTTCGCCACCATGAAACAGAGGAAGCCGCCGCCCAAACGAGCGGCGCCTCGCGCAGAACCCGCGGCCATCACCAGCCGCCAAGCAGACCGCGCCTAAACCCCACACCCAATCACCCCCTCCTCCGTCACCACCCAATCCATCCGCACATCCCACACCTCCGCGGTCAGCGCTGAAACCTCCTGCATGGCGTAGCCAACACCGACCAGCAGGGGGCGCGACGGAGGGGATGAAGACGCGGCGAACGCGAGGCTGCGGTCGTAGTAGCCGCCGCCGCTGCCCAGCCGCACGCCGCTGCGGCTGTAGGCCAGCAGGGGCAACAGGATCAGCGCGATATCCGCGACGGCGACCGGTCTGCCGCCGGCCGGTTCCGGGATGCCGTAGCGGTTGGCGATGACTGGCTCGCCCGGTCGCCAAGACAGGAAGTCGAGCCGTTTGCCCGGACGCAATCGCGGCAACAGGTAGGTAAACGGAAAGCGACCCGCCAGCAGCGGGTGCAGCGGCAGCTCGCCATCGCAGGCCCAGTAGCCGGCGATCAAATCTGGCCCGCCGAAGGCGTCGAACCGGCCGCGCAGATGGGCCGCTACTGCGTCGGCCGCAGAGAGGCGCTGGCGGGCCGGAACGGCGCGCCGCGCGGTGCGCATCCGATCCCGCAGTGGCGGACGATCAAGTTCGGCCATGCGCCGTCTGTGAAGTCGGGAGAGGTGCGTCCTCCGCCGTGCCGATGCGCACCAAACGACCTTGATCCGTTGGGATCAGGGGGGACGGCTCACTCGGCGTCGGGCTTCCCGCTCGTGGCGGGCCTGCACGCCGGCCGGGGTGTTGCAATCCCGGGGTCGTTCGTTAGGGTCAAGGCAAATGTAAGGATACGCCGTCGCACACGGCAGGGGACGCGTCCGCAGTGTAGCAGTGTCGCGTTAGGGCGAAGTCAAGAATTGACCGGTTCAGCGCTTGCTGGCGGCCGAATCGAGCAGCCCATCCAGGCGTTGGTTCAGCTCGCCAAGACTGCGCGTCAGCGCCTCGCGGCTGCGGCTTTCCGATTCACGCAGCTGGATCAGCTCGTGCGTGAGATTGAGCGCCGCCAGCACGAACACCCGGTCCGCGGTCGCGTTGCGATTACCAGCCCGAACATCGCGAAGCTGGCGGTCGATCAGGCTGGCCGCTGCAAGCAGGCCGTCCCTTTCGTTTTCGGGGCATCCAACCAGATACTCCCGATCAAGCAGGCGGATGCTGACGGGGTCGCTCATGCGTTGTGTTCCAGCGACTTCAGCCGATGGATCATCGCCTCGACCCGCGAGCGGGCCTGTTCGTTCTTGCTCAGCAATGCAGCGCGCTCACTCATCAGCTGCTCCTGGCTCGCGCGCAGGCTGCGGTTCTCGTCACCCAGTCGCCGGGCCAGCTCAGCCAAGCGCTCTACCTTGTCGTGCAGGGCGGTCACCTGGTCAAGCGGGCTGGGGTGCGTCATGGGCATGACAATAGGGCGGTGGTTTCAGGCGGTCAAGGAATGTTGGCAACGGCGGCGAGCAGGCGTTCAGGCCGCCAGTCGCGGATGAACTCCAGGCAGCGGACGTCATCCAGCGGCCAGGACAGCCAGTAGCCCTGGATTTCATCGCAGCCCTGTTCGCGCAGATACTCGATCTGGTCGATTGTCTCGGCGCCTTCAGCGACCACATTGAGGCCCAGCGAGTGCGCCATCGTGATGATGGTAGCGGTGATCGCCTCGTCGTCCGGGTCGCTGGTGAGGTCACCGACGAATGCCTTGTCGATCTTCAGCGTGTCGATCGGCAGCCGCTTGAGATAGATCAGCGATGAGTAACCGGTGCCGAAATCGTCGATCGCCAGCGATACGCCCAGCTCCTTCAGTGCGCGCATGGCGAGAATGGCATGCTCGGCGTTCGCCATGACCATGCTTTCGGTCACCTCCAGCTCGAGGCGGTTGGCCGGTACATCGCACTCTTCCAGCACGGTGGCAACATGCTCCGGCAGCCGGCCGCGAAGCAGCTGCAGTACCGAGATGTTGATCGCCATCACCAGTTGTCCATGACCGGCGCGGCGCCAGCGGGCCAGGGTCATGGTGGCTTCGCGCAGCACCCATTCGCCGATCTGGACGATCAGTCCGGTTTCTTCGGCCAGCGGGATGAAGGTCGCCGGGCTGACCGGCCCGAGCTCATCGCTATGCCAGCGCAGCAGCGCTTCGACACCGGTGATGCGACCATCATCAAGCGACATCTTGGGTTGGAACAGCAGGCTGAATTCGCCGCGGTCCAGCGCCTTGCGCAGCGCCGCCATCATGCTGGCGCGCCGCCGGGTCTCGGCGTCCATGGTTTCGTTGTACAGCTGCCAGGTGTTGCGGCCACGGTCTTTGGCGCGATACATCGCGGTGTCGGCAAACTTGAGCAGGTCGGTCGTCGAGGAGGCGTGGTCGGGATACAGCGCGACGCCGATCGACGGCGAGATGCTGGTTTCCGCGCGTCCCTCGATTTCCAGCGGGGCCACGAACGCCGCGACGATGCGAGCGGCCATGTGCTCGGCGGCGGCGACACCATCAAGGTCCTCAAGCACGACGGTGAACTCGTCGCCGCCCAGCCGCGCCACCGTGTCGATCTCACGCACGGTCTCCTGGAGGCGCGCGGCCGCCGCCTTCAGCAGGCGGTCGCCGGCGGCGTGACCCATCGAATCGTTGATGTCCTTGAATCGATCCAGGTCCAGAAACAGCACCGCCACCCGCGAATTGGAGCGCCGCGCGCGTCCTACCGCGCGCTCCAGACGCTCGGCCAGCAGGGTGCGGTTCGGCAGCCCGGTCAGGGTGTCGTAGTTGGCGAGGTAACGCAGCTCGAGCTCAGCGCGCTTCTGGTCAGTGATGTCGGTGACCACCGAGACGAAATGGGTGCGCGCTCCGAGGTTGTCTCGCACTTCGGTCAGTTCGATCCAGCCGAGGAATTCGTCGCCGCTCTTGCGGCGCTGCCAGATCTCGCCTTTCCAGTGGCCCTCGCGCTCGGTCGTCTCGCGCAGCTGATGATAGAAATCGACCTGCTGTTGGCTGCTGTCGAGCAGGCTGCTGGGCTTGCCCAGCACCTCGGCCTCGGTGAATCCGGTGATCCGCGAAAACGCCGGGTTGACCGACACGAAGCGGAACTCGAGGTCCACCACCGCAACCGCTTCGGACATGCTGCTGAGCACTTCCGATGCGATCCGGCGTTCACGCTCGGCGTAGCGGCTGTGGGTGATGTCGCGGGCGGTGCCGGCGATCCGCAGTGCATTGTTCTGGGTGTCGCGCTCTACCACCTTGCCGCGCGAGCGCACCCACACCCAGTCGCCGCGGGCGTTGCGCACCCGGTGTTCGGACTCGAAGGCCGGCGTCTGGCCGGTGATGTGCGCCTGCAGCAGCGCCTGCACCCGGCCCAGGTCTTCGGGGTGGACCGCGCGGGCGCGCCAGTCGTCGGTCGAGAGATCCTCTTCAGCGGCGCGGCCCAGAAGCTGATCGGCGCCAATCCGGTGCACCACGTTGGACAGGATGTCCCAGTCCCAGAACTCGTCGCCCGACCCCCACAGCGCGAGCTTGAGGCGCTCTTCGCGCTGGGCGATCTGGCGCAGCAGCGCACGCTCCTGCTGGCGTCGACGACGCTGCATGCGCCAGACCATCCCGGCCAGCAGGGCCAGCAGCAGGGCGTAGCCGACCTTTGCTTCGCGGCTGTTCCACCAAGCCGGCACGATCCGGACCGGAAGATGGATTTCGCGGCTGCTCCAGACGCCGTCGCTGTTGCTGCCGCGCACCCGCAACCCATAGCTGCCGGGGTCGAGGTTGGTGTACGTGGCCTCGGCGGCGCTACCGGCGCTGATCCAGTCGCTGTCAAAGCCGTCCAGCCGATACTGGATCCGGTTGCGCGCCGGCTCGACGAAATCCAGCGCGGCAAAGCGCAGCCGCAACAGCTGGGCGGACTGCTGCGCCTCGATTACGCGCAAGCTGCGCAGGAAGTGTTGCGGTTCGCCGCTGCTGCCGACCTGCAAACCGGTCAGCACGACCGGCGGCTGATATTCGCGCGGCGCCAGCGTGGTCGGCGCGAACAGGTTGATGCCCTCGATGCCGCCAAACAGAAGTCGGCCATCCGCCAGCGCCAGCTGTGCGTCGCCGTTGAACTCCATGTCCTGCAGTCCATCGGCCATCCCGAAGCGCTGTATCGCGCCGCTTTCGGGGTCGAAGCGGGCGATACCCAGGTTGCTGCTGATCCATAGCTGCGCCGCGCGGTCCTCCAGCACTCCATATATGGTCCCGCTAGGCAGACCGCGGGCCGTGCCATGGCGACGGAAGCTCAGGTTGCCGGGGTCGTCGCCGATCACCAGATCCAGGCCGCCATGGGTCGCCACCCAAATACGGCCCTTCCGGTCCTGGATCGTCGCGCGAACCAGATTGTCAGACAGCGAGTCTGGGTCGTTGCCCGTGTGCGTGTAGTGCTGGATGGCGCCGCTGGTCGGGTCGAGCACGAACAGGCCGTCCATGCTGCCAATCCACAGGCGCTCGCTGCGATCTTCGAAAAGGCTGAGAATTGCGCTGTTGCCGAGGCCACCCAGACGCCCCGACGATCCGCGAAAGCGCTCCCACTCACCGCTGTCTGGACGATAGGACAGCAGTCCCGCCGCCGTCGTGGCGATCCACAAATGGCCATTCCGGGCGCGCAGCAAAGACCGGTACAGCTGTTCGCCGCCCTGCCCTGGGCTGATCTCATCGGCCGGGGCGCGGCGGCGGGCGCTGCCGGTCGCCGGATCGAAATCGAGCAGCCCCCAGTCTGTTCCGACCCATAGCCGACCGCCGTCACCTTTGGCCAGACCCATCACGCGCAGTCCGCGAGCAGTCCTGGCATCGATTTCCAGTGCCGCCGCCAGCGGGTCGATGAACTCCGCGATGGCTCCGGTTGCAAGCTCGACGCGCTTGAAGCTGCCGGCCAGAGTGCCGGCCCAGATCACGCCGGGGCTGCCCTCGACCAGACTGCGGATGTTGTTGCTGACCGGTGCCTGTCCCGGCGTGGCAAGGTCAACCAGCAGTGTGAAGCGTGCGCCATCAACCGGCGTGGTGGCGAGGCCGGACGACTCGCCGCCGACCCACAGCAGGCCGCCGGCATCGACCATCAACGAGGCGATCTGCGGATCGTGCAGGCTGCCGGCCAGCCAGCGCTGCGCGTCCAGCCGCAGCGCGGTCCTGTCGGCCGGGTCAAAGCGCAGCAGGCCACCGGTCTCCAGCGCCAGCCATAGGCGACCTCGGGCGTCGCTGACAATCCGGCGGACACCCGCTATCGGCTCGCCGGATGCCAGACTCACCGGTCGCAGCCGGTCATCCGGCTGCAGCTGCATCAGTCCGCTGGCCGAACCGACCCAGACCCGGTCCGCAGCATCGCGGTGCACCGCCAGCAGCAGGCTTGCCGGGCCGATCTGCTCGCTGCTTCCGGTCGCCGGCTCGATCCGGAACAAGCCGCCCTCGGTGGCCGCCAGCAGGCGGTCTTTGGCGTCGAAGGCAAAGCTGATCGAACGCGGCATCCCGCGCCGGTCCGCGCGTGGCGGGTGGGTGAGCCGGAGCACTTCATCGCGTTTGCCGCTGGCCGGGTCAAAGCGGTCGATGCCGCTGCCGGTGGCAACCCAGATGCTGCCATCGGCGCCGGCTGCCACCGCCACGGCGCGGTTGCGCAAGGGATCAGCCAGCATCGCGGTGCGTTGAATGCGGCCACTGTCCAGCTCCACCGATGTCAGGTAGTGGCCATTGGTGCCGACCCAGAGCTTGCCGCGACCATCCAGGGCCAGCGCCGTGACAAAGGTCTCGGGGAGCGCGTTGGCCGCGTCCGGGCCGCCGCCGATCGGCAGAAAGTGCTGGCCATCAAAGCGCTGCAGGCCGGCTTGGGTCCCGATCCAGATGAACCCCTGATCATCCTGCACCACCGCTTGCACGGTTTGTTGCATCAGCCCTTCGCTGCCGCCCACCCGGCTGAACTGATAGTCGCGGCGCGCTGCATTGACGGCCGTGGCGGCCAGCAGGACAGCCACAGTCAGCACCACCATCAGCGCCGCAGCGGGACGGTCAGCACCACGCGACATGTGGCGACCGGGCGCCCTGAACATGACCATCCTTGATGTGGCAAACAGCGGCAGGCGAGTGTAGGCCGGTGGCTTCGCGACAAACAAGGCAAAGCATGCGCCGGAAGCCCCCGGGGGGCGCTGTTACACTTCAACCCCCGCACTGGAGACGCCCGTGTCAGGCCGGCCGCTACCCCCGTTTGATGAAGTCCAGGATGAGCTGATCGCGCAGGCCGCTGGCGTTGACGCCGAGGAGCTGCACGGATCGCTGTGTGGCTTTCTCAGCGCCGGTGGCGCGCTGACCGCCGCTGCCTGGCCTGACCGACTGGCATTGGAAAGTATTGACTCGGCCCGACTGGCGCCCGGTCAGCCGCTGGCGCAGCTGTTTGCAGCCAGCGTCGAACAGCTTGATGACGAGGGCCTGGGGTTCTACCTGCTGCTGTCGGAATCGGCGCCCCTGGCGCGGCGGGCCGAGGGCCTGCTGTGCTGGTGCCGCGGCTTTCTGGGCGGATTCGGACTGGCAGCCGGCACAGCGCAATCAGACGATTCCGCGGAGGCATTGGCCGACCTTGGGCGCATCGCCGGCACCGTGCTGACGTTCGAGGAGCCCGAACAGGACGCCGAGGCGCTGGAAGAGTTGATCGAATTTGTCCGCATCGCCGTGCTGCTGCTCAACAGCGACCGTCCGCAGGCTCCGGTTGGCGCTGCGACCGCCAGAGCGCACTGAGCCGCATCGCCAAGGACGCCATGATCAAGCCTGCCGAGTTTGCCCGGCGCCGTCGCCAGCTGATGCGCATGGCCGGCGCTGAAGCCATCCTGATCCTGCCCGCCGCCAGCGAGCGGATCCGCAACAACGACAGCCACTATCCGTTCCGCCAGGACAGCGACTTCCTGTACCTGACCGGCTTCTGTGAGCCTGAGGCGGTGTTGGTCCTGGTGCCCGGCCGCAAGCACGGCGAAGCGCTGCTGTTTTGCCGCGAGCGCGATGCCGAGCGCGAGGCGTGGGACGGCCCGCGCGCGGGCACCGAAGGGGCGGTCGCCGACTACGGTATGGACGACGCCTATCCGTTCACCGATCTCGACGACATCCTGCCCGGCCTGATCGAGGGTCGCTCCCGGGTCTATTACCATCTTGGCCGCGATGCCGAGTTCGACCTCAAGCTGATTGGCTGGGTCAACCGGGTAAGGGCGCAGATCAAGCAGGGCGCCCAGCCGCCGCACGAGTTTTTGGCGCTGGGCCACCTGCTGCACGATCTGCGGCTGTTCAAGAGTCGCGACGAGGTTGCCGTGATGCGGCGCAGCGCCGATCTGGCCGCCCAGGCGCACGTGCGCGCCATGCAGGCGACGCGGGCCGGGATGTTCGAGTACGAGATCGAGGCTGAACTGCTGCACGCGTTCCGCCGGCGCGGCGCGGTACCCTCCTACGAGCCGATTGTCGGCGCCGGCGCCAATGCCTGCGTACTGCACTACCGCGCCAACAATGCGCAGCTGCACAGCGGCGACCTGTTGCTGATCGATGCCGGTGCCGAGCTGCATGGCTATGCCTCGGACATCACCCGCACGTTTCCGGTCAGCGGCCACTTCAGCGCTGCGCAGCGCGCCATCTATGGTCTGGTGCTGAAGGCGCAGCTGGCGGCAATCGAGGCCGTGCGACCGGGCGCCAGCTGGATCGCTCCGCACGAGGTGGCGGTGCGGGTGCTGACCGCCGGGCTGATCGAGCTGGGCCTGCTGCGCGGAACGCTTGAAGGGTGTCTCAAGGACGAAAGCTATCGACGCTTCTATATGCACAAGACCGGTCACTGGCTGGGGCTGGACGTGCACGATGTGGGCGACTACCGGATCGATGGCGACTACCGACTGCTTGAGCCCGGCATGGTGCTGACCATCGAACCCGGCCTTTACATCGCGCCCGGCAGCAAGGGCGTTGCGGCCAAGTGGCGCGGCATCGGCGTGCGCATCGAGGACGATGTGCTGGTCACCCTGAAGGGCTATGAGGTGCTCAGCCGCGGCGCACCCAAAGGCGTCGACGAGATCGAGCAGCTGATGGCGGCATCGCGACTGGCGGCGGCCTGACATGTCAGATCGGAAAGCCTGCGGCGCTGCGGCGTCGAAGTTGTCGCCAAAGCACCGCCTGAATCGTGTGCGTGGCGTCGGAGTGCAGCAGTGAGCGATGCCGACCAGCGGGCAACAGCGGTCAGCGACTACCTGCGCGATCTGCAGGACCGCTTGTGCGCAGGTCTGGCGGCTGCCGACGGTGGCGCCGGTTTTCAGCAGGATGTCTGGGCCCGCGCCGAGGGCGGCGGCGGGCGCTCCCGCGTACTCAAGGGCGGCGCGCTGTTCGAGCAGGCCGGCGTGGGCTATTCCGAAGTCTCCGGTGCGCGCCTGCCCGCCTCAGCGTCGGCGCACCGGCCGGAACTGGCCGGTGCCGCCTGGCGGGCGGCGGGCGTTTCGCTGGTTCTGCATCCGCACAATCCTTACGTCCCGACAACCCATATGAACGTGCGCCACTTCCAGGCGCTGCGCGACGGTGAGGAAGTGGCGTGGTGGTTCGGTGGCGGCTTCGATCTGACGCCGTTCTATCCGTTCGAAGACGATGTGCGGCATTGGCACCGGGTCGCCCGTCGCGCCTGCGCGGCGTACGGGGATGATGTCTATGCCGCACACAAGCGGGCCTGCGACGAGTACTTCTTTCTGCGCCACCGCGGCGAGACCCGCGGCGTGGGTGGGCTGTTCTTTGACGATCTGAGCGCCTGGGGCTTTGATCGCTGCTTCAGCTACCTGCAGGCGGTGGGTGACGCGTTTCTCGAGGCCTATCTGCCGATCGTCGAGCGCCGGCGAGACACGCCCTTTGGCGATCGGGAGCGCGAGTTTCAGCTGTACCGACGCGGCCGCTACGTCGAATTCAACCTGGTCTGGGACCGTGGAACGCTGTTCGGCCTGCAAAGCGGCGGCCGCACCGAGTCGATTCTCATGAGCCTGCCGCCGCGAGTACGCTTCGAATACAGCTACGCGCCTGAGCCGGGTTCGGCCGAGGCGCGGCTGGCCGACTACCTTCGGCCGCGCGACTGGCTGGACGAAGGTGGCGAATAACGACTCGACCAAAAAGAAACCCCACCGGCGAGGGGGCGCCGGCGGGGTTAGGGGTAGAGGCCAGATAGGGGAGGACCTGACCTCTTGTCGATTCAGCCCTGGGGGAGGGATGAATCTGCTGGGGGACGTTGCATCACCCGCATACGTAGATTACGGATTGGCGCTGAAGGTTCAGTGATCGAACGCTGAACAATCCTTGAAGTTCAGCTTCGATTAAGTCCCGCGACGCTGTCGGAGGTGCTGCCGTTCACAAATCCGCCAGATTGCCCTTGGGCCAGCCCCGGAAGGGTGTGCCGGTGTCGCGCAAGACGCTGTTCGGGCGTCAGTGCGCCTCGTCCCAGTTGCTGCCCACGCTGTTCGGGCGTCAGTGCGCCTCGTCCCAGTTGCTGCCCACGCCGGTGTCCACGATCAGCGGTACCCGCAGCGCCGCGGCGCCCTGCATGCGCGCCTGGACCGCCGCGCACAGCTCCTCCCGGAAGTCGTCGGCCACCTCGAACACCAGTTCGTCGTGCACCTGCATGATCATCAGCGCGCGCTCGGCGTGCGGTGCCAGCCAGTCGTGTACCCGGCGCATGGCGATCTTGATGATGTCGGCGGCGGTGCCCTGCATCGGCGCGTTGATCGCGGCGCGCTCGGCGCCAGCCCGCTGCGCGGCGTTACGCGAGTGGATTTCGGTCAGGTGCAGGCGGCGCCCGAAGACGGTCTCCACGTAACCGCGCTCGCGCGCGCTCTGCCGCGCCGCTTCCATGTAGCGCTGCACGCCGGGGTAGCGCTGGAAGTACAGGGCGATGTAGTCCTGCGCCTCGCCACGGCCAATGCCCAGCTGACGCGCCAGCCCGAAGGCACCCATCCCATACATCAGTCCGAAGTTGATTGCTTTGGCGGCGCGGCGCTGGTTGCCGTCGACCTGGTCGAGCGGAACAGCAAACACTTCCGCGGCGGTGGCGCGGTGCACGTCCAGCCCGCCTTCGAAGGCCGCCAGCAGGCCGGGATCCCCGGAAAGGTGGGCCATGATGCGCAGCTCGATCTGCGAGTAGTCGCAGGCGACGATGCAGCGTCCGTGGGGGGCGACGAAGGCGGTGCGGATGCGCCGACCATCTTCGGTGCGGATCGGGATGTTCTGCAGGTTCGGGTCGGTCGACGACAGCCGCCCGGTGGCGGCGCCACCCTGGTGGTAGCTGGTGTGCACGCGGCCGGTTCGGGAATTGACCATCTCCGGCAGCTTGTCGGTGTAGGTGTTGCGCAGCTTGTGCAGGCCGCGGTAATCGAGGATCAGCCGCGGCAGCGGGTGCCGCTCAGCGATCGCCTCCAGCGCTTCCTCGTTGGTGCTGGGCTGGCCGGTTGGGGTCTTCACCAGCGCCGGAAGCTTCAGTTCGTCGAACAGCAGGGCCTGCAGCTGCTTCGGCGAATCAAGGTTGAAGCTGCGCTCGGCGATCCCGAACGCCTGCTTCTGGATGTCGACCATGCGGCGGCCAAGGTCCTGGCTCTGGCGGCGCAGGTTGTCGACGTCGATCAGCACGCCGTTGGCTTCGATCCTGGTCAGCACGTCCACCAGCGGCATCTCGATCTCGCGGTAGACGCGTTGCAGCGACGGCTCGCCGGCGAGCTTGGCCGAGAGCACCCGATGTAGGCGCAGGGTGATGTCGGCGTCTTCCGCCGCGTAGGCAGTGGCGCGCTCGAGGTCAACGTCGGCAAAGCCGATCTGCTTGGCGCCCTTGCCGCAGACCTGCTCGTACTTGATCGTGGTGTAGCCGAGGTAGCGTTGCGCCAGCGAGTCCATGTCGTGGCGCTGCCCGGCGCTGTGCCAGACGAAGCTCTCCAGCATGCTGTCGTCGGCATAACCAGCCACATCCACGCCGGCGCGGCGCAGCACGTGCAGATCGTACTTGCCGTGCTGGCCGATCTTGCCGATGGCCGGATCTTCCAGCAGCGGACGCAGGGCGGCGAGTGCCGCAGCGACCGGCAGCTGCGCCGGAACACCGGGGGAACGGTGCGCCAGCGGCACGTAAGCGGCCTTGCCGACCTCGCAGGCGAGGCTCAGACCGACCAGCTCCGCGCGCAGCGGGTCGAGCGAATCGGTCTCGCAGTCGAGGACGAAGGCGCCGGCCGCGCGCAGCGCGTCGATCCATGCCAGCAGCTGTTCCATCGACAGCACGGTCGCGTACTCGCCCTTCGCCGCGAGCGCCGCATCCGGTGCGTCCAGCGCCGCTGGCGCCACGCTGACCTGCCCCCTGCCGCGCGCCTTGCCAGGCTCCTTCTCGGCCACCGCAGCGCCCCCGGTGCCGCCGTCCAGTTCGCGCAGCGCCTGGTTGAAGCCGTAGCGCGCGTAGAGCTGCTTCAACGACTCCACGTCGCGTTCGCGCAGTGCCAGGGTGTGTGGTCCACCGTCGAGCTCGACGTCGGTCTTGATGGTGACCAGCTGCCGGTTCAGCGGCAGGCGATCCAGCGCGCCGCGCAGGTTCTCGCCGATCTTGCCGCCGATCCTGCTGGCGTTGGCGATGACGCCATCGAGGTCACCGAATTCACCCAGCCACTTCGCCGCGGTTTTCGGGCCGCACTTGTCCACCCCCGGGACGTTGTCGACGGTGTCGCCCATCAGGGCCAGGTAGTCGACGATCTGCGTCGGCAGCACGCCGAACTTCTGGCTTACGGCGGCATCGCTGTCGAGCACGCTGCCGCTCATGGTGTTGACCAGGCGGATCTGCGGACGCACCAGCTGGGCGAAGTCCTTGTCGGATGTCGAGACGGTCACCGCGATGTCCTGCGCGGCGCCCTGTACGGCCAGGGTGCCGATCACGTCATCGGCCTCGACGCCGGGCACCCGCAGGATCGGAAAACCGAGCGCGGCGACAATGGCCATCATCGGTTCGACCTGGGCGCGCAGATCGTCCGGCATCGGCGGGCGCTGCGCTTTGTACTGCGCGTAAAGTGCGTCACGGAAGGTCGGGCCCGACGCATCCATCACAAAGGCGGCGTAATCGGGCTTCTCCTTCAGCGTCGCGCGCAGCATGTTGACCACGCCAAACAGCGCTCCGGTCGGTTCGCCAGCGGCGTTTGACAGCGGCGGCAAGGCGTGGAAAGCGCGGTACAGGTAGCTGGATCCGTCAATCAGGACAAGACGAGGCATGCGGGTCGGGCGCTCCTTGAGAGCAAGGATTCTAACGCCCGGTCATCTGGCCGCCGGTGGGCGACGGCGACCGGGGGCGGTCTTGCTATTCTCTCCGCACATCCCACCGGGGTTTGCCATGATCGCGCTCAAACCTGTCCACCTCGCGACACTGTTGTTTCTGGCGCTGCCGGCAACCGCGCAGGAGTCACCCGCACCTGACCCCGCATTGCCCGAGAAGGTGGAGCTGCCGCCGCCGCCGGAGGCTGCTCCGACCGTGACCATTCGCACCATCGAGAACGGTGACGTGGTCGAGGAATACCGCCAGGACGGCCGATTGACGATGATCCGGGTGCGCCCCCAGCGCGGTCCGGCTTACATCGTGCACGATGCCAACGGTGATGGTCGGTTGGATCGCAAGGACGCCGAAGGGCCGGTGGCGCCGGTCTACTGGACGCTTTACGAGTGGGATTGAGTCAATGGAGTCGCAACCGTGAGCCTGGGTCGCGCTGAACTGCGGCCACTGGACAGCAGCGAGGCGATCGCCCGCGCTTGGCCGGTGGTGCATGAACTGCGCCCCCATCTGGACCTGCTCGGGCTGCAAAGCGCGTGGGCGACGCAGCACGCCGAGGGCTACCGCGCGGCTGGTTTGTTTGTCGATGAAGTCTGTATCGGATTCGCCGGTTATCGGGTGCAGACCATGCTGGCGCACGGGCGCTTTCTCTACGTGGACGATCTCGTCGTAGCCGAGGCGCGGCGCGGTCAGGGTGCGGGTGAACTGCTGCTGGACTGGCTGCAGGAGGCTGCCAGGGACGCTGGCTGCAGCAGCATCCAGCTGGATTCCGGCACCCAGCGCAGCGGCGCGCACGCGTTCTATTTCCGCAGCGGCATGACCATCCCGTCGTTCCACTTCCGGCGCGCGCTGCCGGCATGAGCCAGGCGGATGCGGCGACCGCCTCCGGGTCGCTGGCGCGCGCCTTTGGCTGGCTGGGTCACGCCCTGAGTGTGTGCATGCTGGCCATGGTGCTGCTGTGTTTCGCACTGGTGGTGGCGCGCTATGCGTTCGATTCGAGCCCGATTGCCGGACAGGAGCTGGTCCAGTGGATGCATGCGGTCTGCTTCATGCTTGGTGCTGCGCTGGCGCTGCGGCACGGTGCGCATGTCCGGGTTGATGTGCTGCATGCGCGCTGGTCGCTGCGCACCCGCGCCTGGGTGGAGCTGATCGGTACCCTGCTGTGCCTGTTGCCGTTCGCCGGCTTCATGCTCTGGACCAGTCTCGACTACGTCAACGCCAGCCTGCAGATGCGCGAATCGTCGCAGGAGTCCGGCGGGCTGGGCGCGGTCTACCTGCTGAAGGCGTTGATCCCGCTGGCCGCCGGGCTGCTGATTCTGCAGGGTCTGGTCGATCTGCGCGCCGCCTGGCGCAAGGTCCGGCGCTAGTGCAGACCGCGCTGGTGCTGCTGTTGGTGGCGGCGCTGTTCTCGGCGCTGATGGCCGGGTACCCGGTGGCATTTACCCTGGCCGGGGTTGCGCTGCTGTTTGCCGGGCTTGGCACGCTGCTGGGCAGTTTCGACCCGAGTCTGCTGCAGGCGTACCCGAACCGTGTTTTCGGCATCATGAACAATGGCACCTTGTTGGCGGTGCCACTGTTTGTGTTCATGGGCGCCATGCTGGAGCGCTCGAAGCTGGCAGCGGAGATGCTGGAGGCGGTCGCTGGCCTGTTTGGCCAGCGCACGGGTGGGCTGGCGGTTGCGGTGCTGCTGGTCGGCGCGCTGTTGGCGGCGTCGACCGGCATCGTCGGCGCCACGGTGGTCGCGATGGGCCTGATCGCAATGCCGGTGATGCTGCGTCACGGCTATTGCCCGCGGCTGGCGGCCGGCACGCTGTGCGCCTCGGGCACGCTGGGTCAACTCATCCCGCCGTCGGTTGCGCTGGTGCTGCTCGGAGACCAGCTGGGCAGCGCCTATCAGCAGGCGCAGCTCACGCTGGGCAACTTTGCACCGCGCACGGTATCGGTCGGCGACCTGTTTGCCGGCGCCGTGCTGCCGGGACTGCTGCTGGTCGTCCTGTATCTCGTCTACGTGCTGTGGGTCGCCTGGCGGCAGCCGCAGCGCGCGCCTCCGCTGCCCGCCGACGCGCTTGCCGAGCGTTCGCTGGCGCGCCTGCTGGGGGCGGTGCTGCCGGCGCTGCTGCTGATGGTGGCGGTGCTGGGCAGCATTCTGGGTGGCATTGCCACGCCAACCGAGGCGGCGGCGGTGGGTGCCGTCGGGGCGCTGATGTACGCCGCCATCGCGGGGCGTCTGTCGGTTGGCGTGGTGCGCGCGGTGGCGGGTCAGACCGTGTCGATCACCGCGATGGTGTTCGCCATCCTGCTCGGCGCGTCCCTGTTTGCCCTGGTTTTTCGCGGCTTGGGTGGCGATGACCTGGTGCACGCAGCGTTGACCGCCATGCCGGGCGGCCGGGTGGGCGCGCTGGTCGTGGTGATGCTGCTGCTGTTCGCACTCGGGTTTATTCTCGACTTCATCGAGATCGTGTTCGTGGTGGTGCCGATCGTTGCGCCGGTGCTGTTTGTGCTGGGTGTCGATCCGGTCTGGCTGGGCGTGATGATCGCGGTCAATCTGCAGACCAGCTTCCTGACCCCGCCGTTCGGCTTTGCGCTGTTCTATCTGCGCGGCGTCGCGCCGCCCGAGCTGGCGACTGCCGACATGTACCGCGGCGTCATCCCGTTCATTGCCCTGCAGCTGTTGCTGCTGTTGATCCTGGCGATCTGGCCCGAGCTCGCGACCTGGTTGCCGCGGCTGCTTTACGGCGCATAGCTGCGGCGCTCCGCCCCGTGGTCATGGTTGCCGTCCGGCGGGATCCACTGCCGGCGGGCGCGGACTGGCTGCACGGCCCGCCGCCCGGTCGCTCAGCCAGACGCTGCGGGAAGCCTCCGGCTGCGCCAGCAGCTCGATCCGCAGCTCTTCCCGCCGCCATGGCGGCAAACGCTGGATCAGCCGCCGCAGATCAGCCTGGGCCGTTTCTTCCAGCGTCGCGAGCATGGTCAGCGTAGCCGCCTGCTGGTCCAGCGGCACGAAGGCGAACAGCTCACGTGCCAGGGTCTGGTGTGCGGGATCGGTGCTGGGCGGCAGCAGCGCGCGGCGGGCGACCGGAGAAAGCGCGTCGAATTCGGCCTCGAACCGCTCGCGTTCAACCACCGGCAGCGCAAGGTGGGCGTTGCGCTGCTGACGCAGCGCCAGGCGGTCGGCGCCGCCCAGTGCTTTCCAGTACGGCAGGTTCAGTCGCAGCGCCGCGCGCTGTGCTGGCGACAGCGACTGCCACTCCTGCAGACGCCGCAATCGGCGCGCTTGCTCCGACGCGGGCAGGGTCGGCCACTGTCCGCTGCTGCTGCCGAGGGCGTCTTTGTCCGCTGCACGGTTGTCCGTCTGGTTGGCGTGCAGCGGATCCGACGACGGGTCCCGCGGCGGCTCGTGATCGCGCCGCCATAGATGAAAGTCGAGTCGCGCCAGCAGGTCGAGATCCAGCCGACCTCCGATTAACGCGAAGTCGGATTCAGGCAGTGCCAGCAGCGCTTCAGTCGGATCGACCGCCGCCGCCAGTGCCGCTGCGGTCGGGCCAGCAAGCCAGCGCTCGGCGACCAGTGGGGCTGCTCCGATCAGGGTCAGCAGCAGGGCCAACGCCAGCCAGCGGTGCAGGCGCTGGCGCTGGCGCTGGCGCTGCGCGGGCGTGACCGCAGTGGCGCTGGTCCAGGCCGGCGGCGTCGCTGGCGCAGCGTGCTGCCGGCCGGCAGCCGGCCGCTTGATGCGTGCGGCAGCGGGTTCGTGGGCGTGCAGCCACGCTTGCAGCTCGCCCAGCCAGATGGGGTCGCTGCGCTCCTGACCGAGCACGCTGCGGAGTCGCGAGACAGCGTAAGCCAGGTGGGCGGCTGCGCGCGCCTGGGGTTCGCCGAGGGCAGTGGCGATGTCCGCCGGCGGCATCGCTTCGCCCAGTCGCAGCAGGAGGGCAGTGCGGGCCTCCAGCGGCAGTCCGGCCAGCGCATTGGCAATCGGGTCGCTGGTCGCGGGTGCCGTGCCAAGCGGCGCCAGTTCGATATAGAGCGCCCGCCAGAACCGCGCCTGGTCGCCGCTGGCGCCGCTGCCCCGGCGCTGGGCATGGGTGACCGCACGGGCGGCATGAATCGGGTCCATGCCCGCCAGCTCGGCATGCAGACGGGCCCGTCGGAGCGTTGGCAACGCCAGCGAGGGCCGCTGGTCTGCCGGGTTTGGCGTCGGTGATTGGGAGGCCATCGGATTGCGCATGCCGTGTCGGTCTATTCAGCGTGGCATTGTGGCGTGTGGGCCGGGTCGGCGCAGCTGTGGATGGTCCCCGCCGCAGGTGACGGCCGCCCAGCTGCTCCGGAGTACCTGCAAGGGGACAAAAAAACGCTTGACAGCCAACCCGAAGCGCTGACTCCCGCACGCCACAAGGCCGCGCCGCCTCGTCGGTTGTGCACAGCACCAGCGGCGGCTCCCAACGCCTGGCACCGACCGACTCCAGATCGTCATCTGATCGCCTGCAAAGTCTGTAACTATATGATTATGTTGATTTATGACGAATTGGCTATTTCTTCGCCACGGTGCCGAGAAGCGAGTTCCCAGCGGCGTTGGAGGGCCCTCGCCCGAGGTTCTTCCACAGTGTTATCCACAGGTCGTGTGGATAAGCCGCAAATCACTTTCAGGACCGTGGCTTACAGTTGATATGTGATGATTTCCTGAAGAGTCTCACGCAAGTCGCAATTCGGTTGGCCGCTGCCTCCGCCGGGTGCGGGCATGGCAAGAATCGTATCGGGGACCGGACCGGGCATTTGCGGGCCGGCCGCGCTCGCTAAACTGCGGCCATGCTTCCCACCGTGCTCCGCGTCGCTCTGCCCCTGCCGCGCCCTGGCTTGTTCGACTACCTGCCGCGGCAGGCGGAGGATCTGCACGCTGCGGTCGGGGTGCGGGTGAAGGTGCCCTTCGGATCCCGCCAGCAGGTTGGGATTGTCGCCGCCGTCGGGCCGGCCGAATCGGACCCGGCGCGGCTGCGCACCATCGCTGACCGCATCGACCAAACGCCGCTGCTCGGCGGCGAGCTGTTCGAGTCGCTCGGGCGCGCCGCCCGCTACTACCAGGCGCCGTTGGGTGAACTGCTGGCCACGGCCCTGCCGGTCGCCTTGCGCAATGGCGAGCCACTGCCGGCAACCCAGGCCCTGGCCTGGGAGTTGACGCCAGCCGGGCTGGAAGGCTGGCGGCAACTGCGAGCCGGCGGCAGACCGCGGCAGCTGGCAGAGCTGCTCGGTGGCGGGCCGGTCAGCGAGATCCGCCTGTCCGACCGCCTGCCCGGCTGGCGTCCGGCGGCGCGCGCGCTGCGCGACCGCGGTTGGCTGGAGGCGGCTCCCGCCGCACCGCTCCCCGCTGCGCTGACGGCCGTTGCCGGGCCGCCGCTGCATGCGGACCAGCAGGCCGCAGTTGCCGCGATTCTTGCCGCGCTGGGCGGCTTTCAGCCGGTACTGCTGGACGGCGTCACCGGCAGCGGCAAGACCGAGGTCTATCTGAGCGTGATCGCCGAATGCCTGCGCCGGGGCCGGCAGGCGCTGGTGCTGGTGCCGGAAATTGGCCTGACGCCGCAGATGCTGCGACGGTTTCGTGATCGGCTTGGCGTCGATGTGCACAGCCTGCATTCCGGACTTGCCGACGGCGAGCGAGCCCGGGTCTGGACCGCGATGTGGCGCGGCGAGGCCAACGTCCTGGTCGGAACCCGCTCAGCTGTGTTCAGCCCGCTGCCGCGGGGCGGATTGATCGTGGTCGACGAGGAGCACGACAGCTCCTACAAGCAGCAGGACGGCGTGCGCTACAGCGCGCGTGACCTGGCCCTGCTGCGCGGCCAAGCGCTCGGCGTGCCCGTTGTCCTGGGCAGCGCCACGCCGGCGCTGGAGACGCTGGCTGCCGCGCACAGCGGCCGCTATCGCCACGTGCGCCTGACCCGTCGCGCCGGCGGCGCCGCCGTGCCGCAGGTGCAGGTGGTCGATGTCCGCCGCCAGTCACTGCAGGCGGGCCTGTCGGCGGAGCTGCTGCACGCCGTGTCCGCCTGCCTGGCGCGCGGCGAACAGGCGCTGATCTTCCGCAACCGCCGCGGATACGCGCCGGTGCTGCTCTGTCACGACTGCGGCTGGAGCGCCCAGTGCAGCCACTGCGATGCGTCGCTGACCGTGCATGATCGGGGCAGGCGTCTCGTTTGCCACCATTGCGGCGCCCGGGCGCCGGCGCCGGCCGCCTGTCCGGACTGCAGCAGCCTTGCTCTGCAGCCACAGGGCGTGGGCACCGAAAAGCTTGAGGAGGCGCTGGTGGCCGCGTTTCCGAGCTACCCGTGCATCCGGGTCGACAGCGAAACCACCCGCCGTCGCGACGGCCTCGAGCAGCTGCTGCAGCAGCTCGGCAGCGGCCCCGGCATTCTGGTCGGCACCCAGATGCTGGCCAAGGGCCACGACCTGCCCAACCTCAGCCTGGTCGGCGTGGTCGGCGTCGACGAAGGCCTGCACAGCGCCGACTTCCGCGCTGGCGAGCGGCTGGCGCAGCTGCTGATCCAGGTCTCGGGCCGAGCCGGACGGGCCAGCCGACCCGGTACCGTCGTGCTGCAGACCCATCACCCGCAGCACCCGCTGCTGCTGACCCTGCTGGGCGGCGGCTACCCGGCGTTCGCTGCAGTCGAACTGGCCGAGCGCGAAGCGGCCGGATTTCCGCCCTATGCCCACCTCGCCCTGCTGCGCGCCGAGGCCATCGACGAAGCGCCGGTGCGGGAATTCCTGACCGCTGCGCGGCAGTCCGCCGCTGAGCCTGCCAAGCGCGCCGGCGTGGAACTGAGTGGACCGCTGCCGGCGCCGATGCTGCGCCGAGCCGGGCGCCTGCGCTGGCAGCTGCTGCTGAGCGCAGCGCGACGCCCGGCGTTGCATGCACTGCTGGCAACCTGGGTGCCGCAGCTGTACGCGCTCAAGATGGCGCGTCGGGTTCGCTGGTCGCTCGACGTCGACCCGCTGGATCTGTACTAGCAGCCTGTCGGACTTAGCCCGCAGGTTTCATGAATCTCGCGTGCCCTCGCTTGTCTCTTGTCCGCACAGGAGACTACCTCAGTCGGTCGTATGGCCCGCTACGCCGCTACGCCGCTCCTTCGGGAAATATCCTGTGCGAACAACATCCTGCGCGATCATCGCGCGAATTCATGAAACCTGCGGGCTAAGTCCGACAGGCTGCTGGCCAAACGTGCTTCCCCGCCGCTCCCCGACCGTCGGGGAGGGAGCAAAGCAGAACCCAAACCGGAACGATGTTCACGTCAACACTCGTCCAACCCAGCCACCCGGAAAGCGAAAAGCCCGCGCGCGGCGGGCTTTTCGAGGGCGGGCTGCGCGGCAGAGTCAGGCCACGAACAGCGCTTTCATCTTCTTCAGGGCGTTGGCCTCGATCTGCCGGATGCGCTCGGCGGATACGCCGTACTCGTTGGCCAGCTCCTGCAGGGTGATCTTGCTGTCACTGTCCAGCCAGCGGCGACGGATGATGTCGCGCGAGCGAACGTCCAGTTTCTTCAGACCCTCTTTGAGCAGATCCAGCTGGTTGTGCTCGTCGTCGTCGTGGGCGTAGACCAGCGAGGGATCCGCGCCCTGCGCCTGCAGGTAGGCCATCGGCGCTGGCGGGGCGTTGTCATCGTCGTCGGGTGCATCGAATCCGATATCCCGGCCGGACAGGCGCGACTCCATTTCCAGCACCTCAGCCACCGGCACGTTCAGGTCGCGGGCCACGGCCTGCACCTCAGCGTGGCTCATCCAGCCCAGACGCTTCTTACTCTTGCGCAGGTTGAAGAACAACTTGCGCTGCGCCTTGGTGGTGGCGACCTTGACGATGCGCCAGTTGCGCAGAATGAACTCGTGCATCTCGGCGCGGATCCAGTGCACCGCGAAGCTCACCAGCCGCACGCCCTGATCG
>JBBRBN010000026.1:0-45209 GCA_038205755.1 Lysobacterales bacterium
CTCGGCGCTCCGGCTCCTTGCTATCAACTCAAGCTGAGCTCGCACTTCCGCGCTGCAGACCAGCGCCACCGCAACTCGACCCATGACACGCCCCGGTTGAGAGAACCGGGGAGATATAGTAACTACTATTAACGCAAGTAGACACTAGATCGACCGCACCGCAACGCCGATGGCGGACGCGGTCGCCGCCCCTGACCAGCGCTCCAAGCGCCATCACGAAACGTGACTATTGGACCATCAAAACAGTTGATCACACTCACCTCGCGACGCTCCTGTACCTCGCGGCGCTCCTGTACCTCGCGACGCTCCCGTCCCTCGCGACGCTCCTGTACCTCGCGGCGCGCTCGTAGAGCCGAGCTTGCTCGGCTGAACCTTTGGGGGATTCCGCGCCGTCCCAGGCTTCAGCGGAGCAAGCTCCGCTCTACGAAGGGCTCGCGGCGCTCCTGTACCTCGCGGAGCCTGTCAAGCTACTTGTCGCCCGATCGTCGTGTCCTTTGATCTTATTCAGCGCTGGGGCGATTGCACCTGTTCGACCCGATGTGGGTTGAGGGTGACCTGTTCGGTTCGGGACCAGTTTCTGGTGCCGGCTGACCAGCGCTGTGGGTGCCGTTGGCGGGCGTCGGCATAGACCTGCTGGCGCTGCGCCAGGATCGCCACATCGCGGCCTTCGTGGCGCTCTTGCGGAGTCACGTAGCGAATCTGGCTGTGGCGATGGTCGGTGTTGTACCAGGTCAGCAGGCGGTCGGCGATCGCGCGGCTGAGCGCGCGACCGCGAAGGCGCGGTTTCAGGCCGAAATCGCCAGCTTCTCGCGGTGGTACATGCGCGCCGCAGCCAGCCACAGCAGTGCGCCAAGAGTGAGGCCGACGCCAATATACGTCGCCCATTCCAGCGCGCTGATGGATTCGCTGCGCATCAGCCGGACGATCAGCTGGTTCTGCGCCAGAAACGGCACCGTGAACATCCACAGTTGGTCCTTCACCGGGCTCACCAGCAGCGCCATGGTCGGGATGATCGGCAGCAGCATGAGAATCGACATGTAGCTCTGCGCCTCTTTGACCGACTTCACCGATGCGGAGATCAGGGTCAGCAGGGCGGTACCCAGCAGCACCATCGGGCCCAGCACAACCAGCAGCTTGGCGATCACCAGCCACGACACATCCAGGCCGCGGAACAGCGCACCGCCAAACACGAAGGTGGCCTTCAATGACAGCAGGATCAGCAGCAGGCTGAGCATGCCAAACGCGCAGGCGGCCAGAATCTTGCCGCTCATGATTCCTTCGCGGCTGGCTGGTGTGGCGAGCAGTGGTTCCAACGATTGCCGCTCGCGCTCACCGGCGGTAGCGTCGATCACCAAGTAGGCGCCGCCGAGGAACGCGCTGAGGATCAGCAGGTAGGGCAGCATCGCCGACAGCACCTGGCCGCTTTTGGCTTCCGGCGTGGCCAGGTCGCGGCTGTTGACCCGCACCGCGGAATCCAGCGATGGGCTGACGCCGCGGCTGAGCAGACGCAGCTTGCCGGCGGTCAGACTGTAGGCCTGCAGCGCGCCCTGCACGCGACCCAGCGGGATGCTGGTGTCGCGCCGGGTCGAGTCGAAGATCAGCTCGACATCGGCGGCTTCGCTGCTGCGCCACTGCGCCGGGTAGCCTTCCGGAATGCGCAGGATCACCTCAAACGCCTGGCTGCGGACGTCGGCGTCCGGGTCTGCCGACGCATCCACGACCTCGATATTCTGGGCCGACAGAAAGCTCACCAGATTGGGCGCGTGCTCGGCGCCAGCCACCGGCAGCTTGAGGGTCTGCTCGAGCTGGGTCCGGGTGCGCTGCTCCGCCAGGCTGCCGCCGCCGATCAGCAGCGCCGGCAGCAGCAGCGGCATCAGCAGCAGGCCGAGCAGCATGGTGCGCCGGTCGCGCGACAGATCCAGCAGCTCCTTGCGCATCACCGCAATCACGGTCTTCATACCATCAGCCCCTCTTCCGACCCGATTGCCTTGACGAACGCGTCCTCGAGATTCTCTTCCTGGGTGAGCGCACGCAGCTCGTCGGCGTTGCCCGACGCCACCACCTGGCCCTTAGCGATGATGACGATGCGGTCACACAGCGCGGCGACCTCCTGCATGATGTGGCTGGAGAAGATCACGCAGCGACCCTCCTCGCGCAGCTGGCGCAGAAACTCGCGCATGGCGCGGGTAGTCATCACATCGAGGCCGTTGGTGGGCTCATCGAGAATGACGTTTCGGGGGTCGTGGACCAGTGCGCGGGCAATTGCGGTTTTGGTGCGCTGACCCTGCGAGAAGCCTTCGGTCTGGCGGTCCATCACGTCGTTCATGCCCAGCGCGGTGCCGAGCACCTCGGTGCGGCGCGCGATGCTGGCTTCGTCCATGCCGTGAAGGCGGCCGAAGTAGGCGATGTTCTCGCGCGGCGTGAGCCGCTTGTAGACGCCACGCGCATCCGGCAGCACGCCGAGCCGGCGGCGCACGGTTTCGGGATCCTTGGCGGCATCGAAGCCGTCCACCTTGACCGTGCCGCGATCCGGCTGCATCAGCGTGTAGAGCATCCGCATGGTGGTGGTCTTGCCGGCGCCGTTGGGGCCGAGCAGACCGGTGATCTCACCGTCGCGCGCCTCGAAACTCACGCCGTCGACCGCTTTCACGACGCCGGCCTTGGTCTTGAACTGTTTGTGTAGATCGCGGACTTCAATCATTTTTGCAGTTCCAGTGGTCAGTTCCAGTGCCCGACGGTGCAGCCTGGCGCGCAAGCGAGTTGCGAATCCGTGTGCTCATGGCTCCCACCCGTAAGCACCGGCAAACGGCGGCAGCGGTCTCAGCTGGTCGAGACAGCTGGCGTCGAGTTTCGCCGCGTCGGTGGTCTCGATGAACTGCGCGAACAGCTTCGGCATGCAGCCGATGCCGACCACGCTGTGGCCCTGGCCGCGCAGCACCAGATGACGACCGTTGGGCAGCGTCGACAGCACCTCGTCGGCGTAGCGCGGCGGAGTGACCGGGTCGTATTCGCCTGACAGCAGCAGCACCGGGAGATCGCCGCTCAGCGGCTGGCGAAACCGCGGGTCGCGGGTGCCGCGCGGCCAGACGCTGCATTGCGCTTTGGCGAAGTCGATGAACTCGGCGCCGATAACGCTGCCGGCGTCCTCGACGCGCGCGCTCAACTCGTCGCCGTCCTCGGTGCACATCACCGACAGCTGCATGCCGTGGTAGATCTGGTCGGTGAGCGAGCGCACCATGCTGTTGGCCTGCGCCAGTATCGCGGCATAGCGGCCGTTGGCGGCCTCGCTGAGCAGGAACGGAAGGGTGGTTGCCGCCTCCGGCGAGTAGGCGTACATCCGCAGCAGCACGGCGAGATGGCCAAAGGTCGGCGCTTCTTCGCGCCACTCGCCCGACGTTGCATCGCGGTATGACACCGGGGCCAGCCCGCCGCCGCGCAGTTCGGCGCTGACCGTGGCGAGCTGCTCGGTCGGGTCGCCCATCTGCTTGCTGCAGGCCTCGATCGCACGGCAGCGGCCGAACTGTGCCTGCAGTGCACTTTGCAGATTGGCAGCGTGTTCGTTGCCCAGCACGAGCGTGTTGGGCACCACCGAGTCGAGCACCAGCGAGCGGGTCGCGTCCGGGTAACGGGCCGCGTACTGCTGGGCGACGCGAGTGCCGTACGAAATACCGATCAGGTTGACCTTGGCGACGCCGATCGCCTTGCGCACTGCCTCGATATCGTCGATGTGCTCGCTGGTGCCGTAGTGGCGCAGGTCGGCCTCGGCGCCGAGCGTCGTGGCGCAACGGCGAGCGAACTCGCGGGCGCTCTCGATGCTGGCAGCGGTGTCGCTCTCGAGCCCGTCACCATCGGTGATCGCCGCCTCACCCTCGGCGTTGCGGCAGACCAGCGGTCGCGACTCGCCGGTGCCGCGCGCGTCCAGCAGCAGCACGTCGCGCGAGCGCCGCAGGTCGCGAAACGCGCCGTGCACCAAGGGGTAGGCCTGCTTGGCCGACTGGCCGGGGCCGCCGGCGATCATGAAGATCGGATCCGGCTCGGCCTCGCGGCTGGCCGGCACCCAGGCCAGCGCCAGCGAGATGCTGCGCGAGTTGGGGTCGCCACGATTCTCCGGCACCTCGATCTGCGTGCACTGTGCTTCGAGCGCGGTCGGCACGCCGCTGGCGGCCAGCGAGCACGGCTCAAAGGTCAGTTCACCCAGGCTGCGCTTGGGCGGTGCCTTGGCGGCGTCGCCAGGCTGCGCCAGCGCGCTGCTGGCCAGGCTGGCCAAGGCCAGGACGAGTGTTGGAAGTACCAGCGTGTTGCTCATTGTGTGTCCTTGATACGTGCAGCGATGTCGACAAGCCTACTAAACGCGCTCAGCGGGCAACTGTGACATGGGGCCGATCGATTCGAATGACGGCGGCGTCTGCAGCGCGCGCTGCAGGCCGGCGATCTGCTCGCCGGTGAGCCGCGCAAGGCCTCGATCCATGCCGCGGTTGCGCAGCTTGAGCGCGCTTTGCAGGGTGGCATTGGCGGCGTCACTGCGGCCTTCCAGCCGCGCCACGGCAGCCTCGGCCAGCGCGCGTCGCGACCCGTCGACCACGCCGCCACGACTGCGCTTCAACCAGCCTGCGGCGTCCTCGGTGGCGCCCCTGACCAAGGCTGCGAACAGCGCCAGCTCGATGGTGAGCGACTGCCGAAAGCCGTCGGGATAGTGCTCGAGGTTTTCGGCAATCCAGTCGGCGTGCTCGCCGGCCTGCTGCAGATCGCCGCGATCCCAGCGGTACAGAAATGCCATGTAGCGGCTGGCCACCCGGCGCAGCGGCTCGGGGTTGTCGAACGCCAGCGCCTGCGCGATCAGATCCCGATCCCACTGCGCGGGCCGGGCGCCGGCGTAGCTTTGACCCATCAGCGAGGTCAGCACCGAACGTTCGTGGACCGCAGAGCCGCCGCGCTGCAGCTCGAGCAGCTGCATGCCGTCGCTCATGAAGCCACCGGCGCGAAATGGCGTCGCGGTGAGCACAAAGATCAGCAACGACAGCGCGGCGACAAGCAGCCCGTAAGCGCCGACCCGATCTCCCGCCAGCACCGCAACCGCCAGCGCCAGCGCGCCCAGCAGCAGGCTGGCCAGCGGACCGCCGATCACCAGTCGACGCAGCTGTGGCAGCAGCGGCCGACCCGGGTCCGGCATGCAGGCGGCGACTCCGCCCAGCGTGCCGAGGTTGAACACCCAGCTGAAGCGCACGCCGCTGGCGCTGCTGCTGAGCTGAAACGGCCCGACGATGAAGAGCAGAAATCGCATGCCGCGGCTCAGCCCGCCCAGCACGTGCCCGCCCTCGTGCACCGCGATCACCAGCAGGTAAAGCAGCGGCAGGACCAGCAGATCCCATCCGCCCAGCGATCGCAGTCGCTCGTCGACCAGCGGCAGTCGCATGCCGTAGCGAGCAACCAGGTAACCCAGCGCCGCGCCGCTGCCGGCCAGCAGCAGCAAGGACAGCAACGCGCGCAGGGCTGAGCCGGCGGACTTTTTCGGCGTGCTGGTGGTTGCCGTGCTCATGTCTGCTGTGCTCGTGTCTGGTGTGGTCATGGTCGCGACGTCTTGCGCGGCTTGCGGGCCGGCGTGGAAGCCGCCGCCGGTGCAGCGGTTGCCAGCGCGTTCGGGTACAGCGCCACGGTGAAGGCGTAGAACTGGCCATCGGCAGCCGGCTGCTTGGCGATGGCTTCGTACTCGGCCCAGAAGTCGAACAGCCGCTGATGCAGACGCTGTGCCTGCGCGGCATCCAGCTTGAGCACGTTGCGATAGGCCATCAGCGCGCCGGCGGCGGGCGCTTTGGTTGCAAGATCGATGCGGCCATCATTGATACCGCGGCTGATCTCAAGCCGGGTCTGGTCGAAAACAAAGGCGAGCAGCGCCTCGACCCGCTCGCGGCCGGGTGCGCCGCGCTCGGCAAGCGTCGCGCTGTCCAGCAGCAACTCCCGCGCCACCGCCCGATAGTGTTTCTCAACGATGCCTGACACCAGCCGGCTGCGCTCGACCCGGATCAGGCCGTGCTTCTCCAGTTGCTGCACATGGTGGTAGAGCCGGGTCGGCGGGCACTGCAGTTCGGCAGCCAGCATCTTCACCGTCTTGGCCTCTGGAACCAGCGAGTAGACGATGAACGAGCGCGCCGGGTCCGCCAGCACGCGCAGCAGACGCGGGTCGATGACGCTGCGGTCGGCAATGGTCGGAAGCGGCTCGGCGTTCATTCTGCATAACCATTCAATTGAAATGAATGGTAAGTCGATTTGAACGTTCAGTGCAACCCGCGTCGTGGCACGCCCGAGTCCCAGCCCCTACTTGCTGCTTACATATTTCTCGCGACGCACGTGCGGTACCGGCAATCCGGCGGTCTTCAGGACCTCGAACGCGGCGTCGACCATGTTCGGGTTGCCGCACAGATAGGCGATGTCGGCCTCGGCGTTGGGCGCGAACTCGGCCAGCGCGTCCTGTACGTAGCCGCGGCGGTCATCGGCACGCGGCAGCGCCGGCAGCTCGCGCGAGTAGCAAGGCACAAAGCGGAAGCCCGGCGTCGACGCGGCAAAGGTGGCGAACTCATCGCCGTACAGCAGCTCATCCGGCGAGCGCGCGCCAAACAGCAGGACCACCTCGATGCCACGCTCGGCGATCTGCCGGCGCAGCTCGGGCAGCATGGCGCGATAGGGCGTCACGCCGGTGCCGGTGCCGACCAGCAGGTAGCGGCGGTTGCTGTCGCCGGGCAGCAGGCAGAAGCGGCCAAACGGACCGCTGGCTTCGATCCGGTCGCCCTCGGCCAGGTTCTCAAATAGCGCCGTGGCCGCGCCGCCGCTGACGTACGACACTGCGATCTCGATCGGCGTATCCAGGGCGGCGGCGCCCTCGCGCACGGTGGCGACCGAGTAGCTGCGCTTGGTCGGTTTGCCGTCGGCGTAGTGGAAGTGCACCTGCACAAACTGCCCGGGCAGAAAGTCCAGCGCCTCGCCGTCGTCGCGCACAAACACGAAGTGGCGCACGCTGGGCGCGAGCATGCGGCTGCTGACTAAACGAAGCGGAAAGTGGACGGGCACGGAGACTCGCTTGATCGGCGCCGCAACGGCAGGCGGCAAGGGGCCGATATACTAACGGCTTGCCGTCAAGGCCGCGTGCGCGCTGACGACCTCCTGCAACCTTATCGCCGATGCGCGCTTGCGCATCAGGAGCCCATGAGCCCTGCGACGACCGCCGTTCCGACCGCCCCTGCAACTGCCGTGCCCGCGCTGTCGATCAGCCATCTGCGCAAGACCTACGCCACCGGCGTCGAGGCGCTGAAGGACGTCTCGCTGGACGTGGCCGAAGGCGACTTCTTCGCCCTGCTCGGCCCCAATGGCGCCGGCAAGTCGACCTTGATCGGCATCGTCAGCTCGCTGGTCAACGCCAGCAGCGGATCGGTCAGCGTGTTTGGTGTTGACCTGATCAAGCGACGCGAAGCGGCCATGCGCCTGATCGGCCTGGTGCCGCAGGAGGTCAACTTCAACATGTTCGAGAAGCCGTTCGACATCTGCGTGAACTACGCAGGCTTCTATGGCATTCCGCGGGCGGAGGCGATCACGCGCTCCGAGGAAGAGCTGCGTCGCGCGCAGCTGTGGGAGAAGGCGCACACCATGTCGCGCACGCTGTCGGGCGGCATGAAGCGGCGGCTGATGATTGCCCGCGCCATGATCACCCGTCCGCGCCTGCTGATCCTCGACGAGCCCACCGCCGGCGTCGACATCGAGATCCGCCGCGGCATGTGGAAGACGCTGAAAGAGGTCAATACGGCCGGCACGACGGTGATTCTGACCACGCACTACCTGGAGGAAGCCGAAAGCCTGTGCCGCAACCTCGCCATCATCGATCACGGCCGCATCATCGAGCACGGACCGATGAAAACGCTGCTGGCCAAGCTCGATATTGAAGGGTTTCTGTTCGACATCGATGGCGACCTGCCAAGCGTGCTGCCGCAGATCGAAGGTGCGGTGCTCACCGCCGGTGAGGATCACACGCTCGACATCGACATGCCGCGCGCGATGGATCTCAATCGCGTGTTCCAGGCCCTTGGCGACGCTGGCATCCGCGTGCGCTCGATGCGTACCAAGGCGAATCGGCTGGAAGAGCTGTTTGTGCGGCTTACCGGGAAAGACGCCGGGGCTGGGGGCTCGGGGCTGGGGGCTGCAGCGCAGCAGGCGCGGCACTGAGGCAGCGCCGCCAGCCGCATCCGGCCATCTCTGGTCCAGTCCAGTCCGATTTCTGTCACGCCATTTCTGTTGCGCCAGCCCTCAGCCCCGAATCCCGGCCCAAAATGCACCCCAACCTCACCGCGCTCTACACCATCGCTCGCCGCGAAGTGACCCGCATCGTGCGCATCTGGGGCCAGACCCTGGTACCGCCGGCGATCACCATGACCCTGTACTTCCTGATCTTCGGCACCTTGATTGGGCGGCGCATCGGCGAAATGGGCGGCTTCGACTACATGGACTTCATCGTCCCCGGGCTGGTGATGATGAGCATCATCCAGAACGCCTACGGCAACATCTCGTCGAGCTTCTTTGGCGCCAAGTTCGGCCGGCATATCGAAGAGCTGCTGGTCAGCCCGGTGCCGAACTGGGTGATTCTGCTGGGCTACGTCAGCGGCGCGATGCTGCGCGGCCTCGCCGTTGGCTGCATCGTGCTGCTGATCGCCATGTGCTTCACCCACGTCCGCGTGCCGCATCCGCTGGTGATGCTGAGCTCGGTGGTCCTTGCTGCCACGGTGTTCTCGCTGGCCGGCTTCGTCAACGCGGTGTACGCGAAGAAGTTCGACGACATCACTATCGTTCCGACCTTCATCCTCACCCCGCTGACCTATCTCGGCGGCGTCTTCTACTCGGTCCAACTGCTGCCAGAATTCTGGCAGCACGTGAGCTACCTCAACCCCGTGCTGCACATGGTCAACGCCTTCCGCTATGGCTTGCTGGGTGTCAGCGACGTACCGCTGTGGATCGCTTACGCCGTGATGCTCGGCTTTGCAGTGGCGCTGACGATGTTGGCGCTGCGGCTGTTGACTAAGGGTGTGGGGTTGCGGAGCTGATGCGCTAGTTGATCTGCTGGTTTGCAGCCAACCAGCCACTGATGCGGGGCGATGGCGGTGCGAAATTTGCGCCGTCAAGACTTGAGCCGTCTAACCCGCATGTTTCATGAATCTCACACGCCCTCGCTTGTCTGTTGTCCGCGCAAGGGACCTCAGTCGGTCGTATGGCCCGGTACGCCGCTCCTTCGGTAGTCCCTTGTGCGAACAATATCCTGCGCGATCATCGCGCGAATTCATGAAACATGCGGGCTAAAGAGCAATTCGCGCTTAGCCTCCGTTGCCACGCATGGCCAGCAGACGACGCAAATATTCCTCCATCAGCGCCCGCTCCTGCGGGCTTTGCCTCAAGCCGATGATTTGATCCATCGTCATTGGCGGACTGCACAGATTTGTTGAAGCACATTCGGCCATCACGCGCGGCGCCCAAGGGCTGCAATCGGCCCCGGCTCGGCACGCTAAACTGATAGCCGTATCCATCGCGAAGTTCGACGTGTCCCCGGTCAACAGACTGTTCGGCAGATTTCCTTCGCCCCAGACCATCATGCGGTCATTGTCGAGATAAGTATGGGCTGCAAAAGCCACCGCGTCGGGATCCGCACTATCGCGGATGATTTGGACGGCCAGCTCATCACGCGCTGCTAGTCGCTCAACGGAGTCACCTGCTTCTGAGGCCGCAATGCCTAGGGCCTCCACTTCAGGTGAAGTTGCGCGGCTTGATGTCGCCAAAGCTTGGGTCATCCGAGCCATCATCTCTGGCGTACAGGCGTTCGTTAGCGCCCTCCAGGCGGGCTGAGAAAATCTCGGCTTTGTCGCTCCGGTGTATTCGTGCGGCAAAAGCAGTTGGCAAGTAGAGATCACGTGTGCAAGCTGGTCTGCTGCCTTGGCATCCGCCTGTGCGGCGGTCGCGAGATCTGTCCAAATCGAACTAAGGTCGACCTGGACAGCAAGGGTTGCATTTGGTGGCGCCCCCGCGTCCGACGCGCTCGCCACAGTGGGCGCGCGCGACCGCGACAGAGTCGGCATCTCGCCCAAGCGATCACCCCTGTTGCCTGAATTCAGTGCTGAGACGAGCGCGATACCCCCAAGCACTGTCAATGCAAGCAGATAGGGCCAACGGCGTAAATATGGACGAGAGAATTTCATGATTGACTAGGTTGGTATGCAGCTTCCGGGCACGGGAACCATCCAAAATGTTGCGATCGCTCCCGTGCTCTCGTCGGTTTCAATGTGCCCGGTCGACCAGCGAACGGTGATACGCGCGCCACGATGATTCGGCCCGGGCAGGATTCCATTTCTTGCTGCTGCTTGACGCGCGTTTGCCGCCTTCGCTTCGAATTCAGACTCGCAAGAAACGGCGTCCGCACTCTCTGGAGCATCAACGATGGGATCGGGCGAACTCCCCCCCTCCCGGGCTGACCGATGGTCGCCATATCCATTGAATCGAGGACCAGAGAAAGCCCTCCGCCAGCTTGGATCGACGTACAAACCGTGGTTGAACTGCTACCTCCACCGCCTGTTGCCGTGCCGGTCGTGCAAGAACTGACGGTTTGTTGCGCAACCGCATGGTCAGCAAACATTGAGGCACCGATTGCAAGGGCGGCAAGTAGGGAGAAGCGCGAAACGACAAGATAGGGCCTCAAAAGGTTTCCACGAGTTACTGCGTGTTGCAGCGGGCGCGCAGAATAGGACCCCCTGGTTTGTCAAGAATTATCGAAACGTGATCTGGCTAGCGTGTACGGCAGGGAAGACCTATGGCCATTTGACGCGCGAAATGTGGGTACAGGCAGGGCAAAGAACTCCCGCGCCGTCGCAGTGGTAGCTGCGGCGGTAGTCGACACATCCTCCTCGCGGTCACGCGCAAGCTCCGCACAAATGTGCGGCAAATACATCGGCTCATTGCGGCGGTGAGACGGCTGCGGGCGAACTGTCCTTGGCAATAGATACGGGCTGTCGGTTTCGATCATCAGCCGGTTGGCCGGTATGTGCCGGACGATCTCGCGCAGGTGCTGGCCGCGACGTTCGTCGCAGAGCCAGCCGGTGATGCCGATGTACCAGTCCTGGTCCAAGCACTCGAACAACTCGTCGCGGGTGCCGGTGAAACAGTGGACGACGGCGCGGCTGAGTTGGCCATTGAACTGCTTCATGACGGCGACGAAGTCAGCGTGAGCGTCACGCTGATGCAGGAACAGCGGCTTGCCGGTGTCCACCGCAATCTGCAGCTGCATTTCGAACGCGCGCCGCTGTGCTGGGCGTGGCGCTAGATCGCGGAAATAGTCGAGCCCGCACTCACCGACCGCCACCACTTCGGGATGGGCGTGCAGCGCGCGAAGTTCCGCGTCAGCCTCCTGGGTGTACTCGGCGGCGTGATGCGGATGCACGCCTGCCGTGGCGCATAGAAAGCCGGGATGCGCGCGGGCAAGCTCAAGCGCGCGCGGTGAGCCTTCGCGGCTGGCGCCGGTAACCACTATCTGCGCGACGCCGGCGTCGCGCGCGCGCTGCAGGACGGCGTCCAGATCGTGATTGAACGACTCGTGGCCGAGGTTGGCGCCGATGTCTATGAGCATGGGATTCGGGGTTCGGAATTGGAGATTCGGGACTCGGGACTGGCAAGTGTGGGGTTGAGGCAGCGTGGGCAGTGAGGCGGCGGGCGGGCGGCTTGAACAGAACGGAGACCGTCGGCCTACTCGCTGCTGCGAGTCCCGAGTCGCGAGTGCCGGCGCTCGGCCTCCGAATCCATCAGTCCGCCGGCACGCAGCGCTCGCGCGCCCAGTCGCGCAGCGCCTGTACGCGCTCGGCCATCAGCACGGACAGCGGGCGGGTCGTGCGGATGGCGGTCAGCAGACGCGCGGTGTCGGCGGGTTTGCCGTCCGCATGCGCCTCGTACAGCGCGGCGACGATGCATTGCTCGATCTCGGCACCGGAGTAGCCGGCGGTCGCGACGGTGAGGCTGTCGAGATCGATGCGCGCGGGATCGATGTCGCGGCGCTTGAGATGGATGCGCAATGCGGCCTCGCGCGCGTCGCCATTGGGCAGATCGACGAAGAAGATCTCATCGAAGCGGCCTTTGCGCAGAAACTCCGGCGGCAGCTGGCTGACGTCGTTGGCGGTGGCGACCAGAAACACCGGCGCCTTGCGTTCGTTCATCCAGGTCAACAGGCTGCCGAGCACCCGCTTGCTGACGCCGTCGTCGCTGGTGGATGTTGCCAGACCCTTTTCGATCTCATCGCACCACAGCACGCACGGCGACATCGCCTCGGCCGCTTTCAGCGCGTCGCGCAGATTGCGTTCGGTTTCGCCGTGGTACTTGTTGTATAGCGCGCCAAAGTCCAGCCGCAGCAGCGGTACGCCGAAACCGCCGGCGCAGGCCTTGGCGGCCAGGCTTTTGCCGCAGCCCTGCACGCCGAGCAGCAGCACGCCGCGCGGCGGGTCCAAGCCCTTTGGGGCGGTGCCCTCGACGAAGATGGCGCGCCGCTGGCTGATCCAGCGCTTGAGCGTGGACAGGCCGGCAACCTGTTCGAAGTCCGCCACGTCGGGCTCGAAGCTGAGCACGCCGCCGCGGCCCAGCAGCTCGAACTTGGCGCGCTGCGCTTCACGCACGTCGGCCTCGGCGATCTTGCCGTCGGCGTGGATCAGCTTTCTGACAATGCCGCGCGCGTCGATCATGGTCAGACCGCGCAGATGGCGGATCAGCGCGCGCTGGGCACCGGCATCGATTTCGGCGCGCCGTCCGCTGTGCTCGCGCGAGTAGGCAAAGGCCTCCTCGCGCACCATCTTGCCGAGCACGGCCTCGTCCGGCAGGCGGATCTCGAAGCGCGTGGCCAGCGGCGCCAGCTCGTCGGGCAGCTCGACCTTGGCGCCGATCAGCACGATGCTGTGGCGCTCGCTGCGGCCGGCCAGCACCATCTCGCGCAGGCGTCGGATGTTGGCCGCGTAGCGCAGGTAGGGTCCGAAGTCGAACAGCAGCCAGATGCTGCGCTGGGTGTCGCGCTGCATCGCCTCCAGCAGCACCGAGGAGTCGTTGGCTTCCGGCGTGCCCATGTCGTCCATGTCCAGCCGTTTCAGGCCACGGGTGATGCTCCACGCGTACAGCGGCCGGAACAGCTCGGCGACCACATGCCGGAACGCATCGACCAGCAGCGACTCCTCATTCGTCTCGATGACGATCAGCGGAGCGCCGGAGCGCAGCAACACGGCGAGGTCGTGGGCGTCGAACATTCAGGGTAAATACGCGGGGGGGAGCGCAGCCTAGGCTCGCCAGCGCACCGGACGCAACCACGCGAACCGCGCGAACCACGCAAACCACGCAAACCGCGCGGACGAAGGCTCACTGGCTGCGGTGTATCCTCGCGGCAGCACACGAATCAAGAAAATGGGAGGCGGGTCATGCGGCAGCGAATGAATCGTTTTGCGTTGGTACTGTTGCTGGGCGGCTCTGCCGGTGTCCATGGGGCGTCGGTGGCGGATAGTTTGTCGCCCTCAGGCGAACCCAACGCCCGGATCACCTTGCCGGCTTTGGATGTGGCCAAGGCGCTGGCCGAAGATGCCAGCGCGCCGCCCATGGGCGGGCCGCGGCGCTTCGGACTGGTCGCCGATGTGAAGGCCGGCGGACTGGATGCAGGGCGCTGGACGCAGACCGCCGACGGCGGTTGGCTGTGGCAGCTCGACGTGGTCGCACCTGGCGCGCAGGCGCTGGATTTTTCGTTTCGGACGTTCCATCTGCCGTACGGCGCCGAACTGCTGATTCGCGGTGCCGACAAGAACGACCGCATCGGTCCGTTCACCGATCGCGACAACCGGCCGTACGGCAGCTTCCAGACCGCGCTGCTGGCCGGCGACACGGCAACCCTCGAGCTGCGCGTGCCGGCCGATCGCAAGGATCTGGTGCAGCTGCGGCTGGGCGGCGTCAATCGCGCCTATCGCGGCGCGTTTGGCGAGCCGGCGTCGGCCGGCGCTGCGCCCAAGTCGGGCAGCTGCAACGTGGATGTGGCCTGCCCGCAGGGCGATCCGTGGCGCCCGCAGATCGCATCGGTGGCGCACTACACCTTCCAACGCGGCGGCGGCACGTTTGTCTGCACCGGTCAGCTCACCGCAGACGCCAGCCGCGCCAACAACCGGCTGGTGACCACCGCCAACCACTGCGTTGACAATGACACCCAAGCGCGCTCGATGGTTTTCTACTGGGGCTACGAGAACCCCACCTGCCGCACGCCGGGCAGCGCCCAAAGCGGGATCCGCATCCCGCTGTCGGGAAACTTCCGTGCCAGTCAAAGCGGCGCCCGCCTGCTCGGCAGCCACGCCGAAAGCGACTTCTCGCTGGTCCAGCTGGATGTCGATGTGTCGGATTCGGCGCAGGCCATTGCGACCGGCTGGGACCGGCGCGAGACGATTCCGCCGCGCACCTTCTCGATCCATCATCCGCAGGGCCACGAGAAGCGCATCAGCTTCGACAACGAGTCGCCGCTGCTGCTGAACAGCCCGGTGCAGGGCATCACCGGCCGGCTCTACTGGCACATTCTGGCCTGGAACCAGGGCACCACCGAGGGCGGTTCGTCGGGCTCTGGCCTGTGGAACCCGGACGGTCGACTGATCGGCGCGCTGAGCGGTGGCGAAGCGAACTGCGCCAACAACGTCAACGACTACTACGGCCGCCTGTCGACCGCATGGGACGGCGGCGGCACCGCCGCAACGCGGGTTCGCGACGGGCTTGATCCGTTCGCTACCGGCGCCCTGTTCGCCGACGGCGGCAGTGCCGCGCTGGGCGGCGTGACGCTGTCGTCATCGGCCTTCAGCACGCCGCCGCAGGCCGGTCAAACGGTGCTGTTCGAGGCCACCGCCACCGGCGGCGTGCCGCCCTACATCTATCAATGGGATCTGGATGGCGACGGCGAGATTGATCGCAGCAGCGCCACGCCGCGGATCGAGGCGACCTTCCCGCGTGCGGGCTCCGTGCAGGTGCTGGTGCGGGTAGCCGATTCGGGCGGCCTGAGCGGCATGGACAGCCGCAGCCTGACCGTTCGCGGTCCGCGTCTGCAGGCGGCGGCGGTTGGCGCGCCGGTGCAGGCCTGCGGCAACGGCAACGCCAGCATCGATCCCGGCGAGAGCTGGCGGCAGACCATCCAGCTGACCAATCTGGGTGATGGCGCCCAGCCGGCGGCGCACACCCTGTTCGCAGCCACCTCCGGCAGCCTGCCATTCGGCCCGAGCGCGAGCGGCTACACCGCCACCACCTCGGCCAGCGGCGGCTGCGGCTATGGCTGGATTGAGCTGGTCAGCGGCGCCAACGCGACCGTCGGATTAACCACGTCGGTTGCCAACGGCAACGATTTCGGGCCGCTTGACGACGCCCGCAGCGCGACGATTGCGCTCGGCGGCGGCGGCTTCACGCTGTTTGGCCAGATTTACAGCCAGGCGGTGATGTCGACCAACGGCTACCTGTCGTTCAACGTGCAGGAAAGCGGTGGTGATTTCTCACCGGCCTGCAGCGCGGATTTCTCGCAGGGCGCGCAGGGACCGCAGCTGCGGCCGCAGCACGACGATCTGGTGGTGCTGGGCAGCGGCAGCGTGCCGGCCGCCGGCGGTGGCCTGCGCTATCGCTACTTCGCCAGCTGCCCGCGGGCGGCGGAGGTCGGCGGCGCGCAGGGCTGCCACGTATTCAGCTGGACGCGGATGCAGCGCTGGAACACCACCGCGCCCAGCGGCGACTTCGACTTCCAGGCGATTGCCTATGAGGTCAGCGGCCAGGTTGCCTACCAGTACCGCACCGCATCCCCGAACGCCGGCGCCACCATCGGCATCGTCAACGCCAGCGGCTCGGAGGCGTTCAATGTCGCCTGCGGCAGCGCCAACGCGGCGTCGGCGGGCAGTGCGGCCTGTCTGTTCGCGCCCGGCGCTCAGCCCGCCACCCAGTCATCGGCGCGTCTGACCAGCGCGGTGCAGGCCGTGCCGGCGCTGGCTCCGGGCGCATCGGCTACCGTGGATGTCGGCTTTGCGGTTTCCAGCGGCGCCCAGTGCGGTGCCAGTCTGGCCTTCGATCACATCGCCACCGCCGCGCTGTCCAGCCACAGCTTCGAGGGCAAGCGGGCCTTCGACGGCAGTGTGGCGTCGGCCTGCGTAGCGTCCAGCTGCCCGAGCATCACCCCGACGCCCTCCGGCTACCGCCCGGGCCTGTACTTCAACTCGCAGCGTCCGGGCAACGGCGTGCTGAACTTCCGGTATCCAACCGCGGAAACCGGTCGCACCGTGTTCGGTGGCGCCTGGTACACCGCGCTGGCTGACCGCACGCCGGTCTGGTACACGCTGCAGGGCGACCTTTTCAACAACGCCGGCATGCTGGCGATCCGTCGCTTCAGCAATCCAGCGGCACCGGGCGGCTTCGCGCCGATCTCGGCGGAGGTGGGCCAGGCCTGGATCGGGCAGATCGACGGCAGCAGCATGCTGCTGGCCTGGGAGCTTGACGACGGCCGCACCGGCGCCGAGCGGATGGAGCCCGCCGGGCTGCCGTTTGGCAACCCCAATCACACCCAGACCTGGTTCAACGCCGGCCAGCCCGGCTGGGGACTGGCGATCGAAAGCCTGGCGGTGCCCGGGCCGCTGGAGTTCATCGGTGCGTTCGTTTACGACGCCAGCGGCGCGCCGCGCTGGGTGGTCGGCGACATCGCCTCATTCACCGGCGGCAACGTGCCGCTGGTGGGTCACCGCCCGCACTGCCCGGCCTGCCCGTGGATCGTCGACTGGACCGCCGATGGACGCAGCGCGGGCAGCCTGCAGCTCGGCTACGGCAGCCGCACCAGCGGCACCCTCAGCACCAGCATCAGCCTGCCGGCGCCCTATGCCGGCAGCTGGAATCGCACCACCCTACCCATCGAACCCATCGCGGAGCCGCAACCATGAGTGCCGAACTGACCGTCATGCTGCTGCGTCACGCGCACGCCGAACCTGCCTCGGATTCGCAGCAGGGTGATCTGGAGCGGGCGCTGTCGCTGCGCGGCATTGAGGAGGCCGACGCCGCGGCGGCCTGGTTGGGGGGGCATGAACCGCCGCTGCGGGCGCTGAGCTCGTCGGCGCAGCGCGCCCGGCAAACCCTGCAGTGCGTTTTGGCATCGATGGGTGGGGCGCTGCAGGCGCAGATAGAACCGCGCATTTACGAGGCGTCGCTGGCCGATCTGCTCGACGTCATCGAGGCCCACCGGGACGCCGGCAGGCTGCTGCTGGTTGGCCACAATCCGGGGCTGGAAAGCCTGGTGGCCCTGCTCAGCACCGGCCAAAGCGGCGACCATCGGGGAATGCCGCCGGCAGGGCTGGCGATGCTGCACTTTCCAGCCGGCAGCGCCATCGAGCCGGGCGCCGCCCAGCTGACCGCGTTCTGGTCCCCCTGATGGCGTGCTGAGGTCTGGACTGCCACGACAGCCGCCCTCGGCGAGCGAGCGGCGATCAACCTGGGCGCGGCTCGCTCTGTTGATAGCGGTCAGCGGGTCGGCCGTCGGTGAGACGCTTGACCCCAACTGGCAGCAGATCGACCCGGCCGAGTCCAGCGCCGGGTTCGTCGTGAAGGTCGCCTGGGTGCGCAACCTGCCGGGCCGGTTCGACTATCTGGAAGGCGTGATCATCCGTCAGCCGGAGCAGCAAACCCTGAGCGTGGACATTCGACTCGCAGCGCAAAGCCTGTGGATGCCGAATCCCGATCACGCGGTCTGGGCCCATTCGGAGGAGTTCTTCGACAGCCAGCGGCATCCTTGGATCCGCTTTCACGCCCAGAATGTGTCGGAAGCTCTGCTGACCAAGGGGGGCACACTGACCGGCGAGCTGAGCCTGCGCGGCCGCACCCGAGCAGTGGATTTCGAGGTCGAGCCCGCTGCCTGCGGGCGCCCCGGTGTCGATTGCCCGGTGCGGGCCAATGGCGATCTGCAGCGCAGCGAGTTCGGCATGCAGGCGCGGCGCGTTGTGGTGTCCGACAAGGTGCGGCTGCAGCTGGCCATCAAGGTTCGCGCAGCGGGGTCGACCCCGTGAGCCTGCTTTCCCGACCATGTCGGCGCCCCGCAGGCCGACACGTTTGGCTGCCGCTGCTCCTGCTGGTGGCGGCGCTGCTCAGCGGCTGCATGCCCAGTCAACGCGACGTGCGCGAGGCGCTGGCGGAGGCGGCAACGGTGCAGCCGAGTGCGCTCAACTGCGACCGCGCCGACCGCTGCGCGATCACCTCGCCGCTGCGCGAGCGCGCCGTGGAAACACTGCGGGCGGCGACCGAGCACAGCCCAAAGCACCAAACGCTGCTGCTGGAGTATGGGCAGGACGCACTGCTGGCGCGCATTCACATGATTCGCGCCGCCCAGCACAGCATCGAGCTGCAGACCTACATTTTCGCCGAGGACGATGCCGGCTATTTCATACTGCACGAGCTGCTGCAGGCGGCACGGCGTGGCGTCCGTGTCCGTGTGCTGCTGGACCAGCTGTTCAGCCTCAACAATCTGCAGCTGCTGTCAGATCTGGTCCACGCGCACGTCAACTTCGAGCTGCGTCTGTACAACCCGACCTTTGGTGACGCCACCACCCATCCCGCCGAGTTCCTGGCCGGCATCCTGTGCTGCTTCACCCGCATCAATCAGCGCATGCATAACAAGCTGCTGACGATCGATGGGCTGATCGCCGTGACCGGCGGTCGCAACGTGCAGAACCGTTACTTCGACTGGGATCCCGGCTTCAACTATCGCGACCGCGATCTGCTGCTGGCAGGGCCGACGGTAGCGGCGATGGTGCAGTCATTCGACGACTTCTGGGCGCACGAACTGAGCGTGCCGGTAGCGGCGCTGCGTGACGTCCGGCGCTTCAGCAACGCCAGCACTACCGGGCCCGCGCATCTGCCGCAGCTGACCCGCGGCCAGCGGATGCTAGACATTTCCGCCCAGGCCGACAGTCCGGCCATCATCACCCGGCGGCTGGTCGAGCCGATGCTGGCGGTTGGCCGGGTCGACTTCTATTCGGATCTGCCCAACAAGCTATTCGAGCGCAACACGCCCAGCGAGCGCGATCTGGGCAAGCGGCTGCGCCAACTGTTGGCCAGCGCGGAGCAGTCGGTGCTGCTGCAAACCCCTTATCTGGTGCTGTCGCGACAGGCCCGGCGGCAGTTCCGCGCCTTGCAGAAGCGCGAGGTGCCGCCGGAAGTCATCGTCTCGACGAACTCGCTGGCGGCCACCGACGCCATCCCGGTCTATGCGCTCAGCCACAAGTACAAGCGCCGCTTCCTGCGCGAGCTGGGCTTCCGGATTCACGAGTACAAGCCGTTTCCCGTCTCGGCTCCGATCGACGTGGATGCTACCGGCGCACTCAGTGCCGACGTGCTGGGCGCCTACGCGACCGAGTCGCGGCGGGTGTTTGGATCCTCCTCTGGAAGCGCGCGGCGGGGGCCGCTGCCGCTGCGCGAAGCGGGTGTGCGCATCAGCATGCACGCCAAGTCGCTGGTGATCGACCAGCGCATCGCGATGGTCGGCACGCACAATTTCGACCCGCGCTCCGACCAGCTCAACACCGAGAGTCTGGTGCTGGTCCACGACGCCGCCTTTTCCCGTGAACTCCGCCGCAGCATCCTGCGCGACACCCTGCCGGAGAATGCCTGGACGATCGCTCGACGACCGCCCAGCGCGGTGCTGCCTGGACTCAACTACCAGCTGGCCAAGCTGACCGAGCGGCTGCCGCTGTTTGATCTGTGGCCGTGGCGCTACGCAACCAGCTGGGAGATCAAGCCGGGCTGTGCACCGCTGGCGCCCAGCGACCCCGGCTTCGCCGACTGCTATGAGCCGGTCGGCGATTTTCCCGAGGTCGATCTCACCACCAAGGCGCTGTTCACCCGCATCATCACCGCCTTCGGCGCCGGACTGGCGCCGATCCTCTAATCCCGGTGTGTTTCGCACATTGACGCCTTCCGCGCCGCGGCCTAGGCTGGCGCACCTGCCCCCGCTGTGGACGAATGACATGAGTTTCACCATCAATCTTGATTTGAGCGATCGCGATCTTGAGCCGTTCCGGCTGGCGCAAAAGGCGGCGTCGGAATCCGCTGCGGGTACGCCTGAGGCCGAGGTGATCGCCGCCGCCGAGAAGCTGCTGGGTGAATCCAAGTCGATGGAGGTGCCGGCGTTCATCAGCGAGCGGCTGGTCCGGCTGGACGATCTGATCGCCATGCTGCGCGATGACGGCTGGGCGCTGCCGGCCGAGCATCGCCAGCGCGTGCTTTCGGCGCTGCATTACTTTGTCGACCCGCGCGACATCATCCCCGATACCGTGCCGGTGCTGGGATTCCTCGACGACGCGATCATGATCGAGCTGTGCGTGCGCGAGCTGAAGGTCGAGCTCGACACCTACGAGGAGTTCTGCGATCACCGCGAGCGCGAAGCGCGTCAGCGCGGGCTGGATCCGGCCAGCATCGGCCGCGCCGATTTCCTCGAGGGAACCCGCAGCGAACTGCTCGAGCGGATCCGCGACTATCGTGAGCGCGAGATGGGTGGCGGCTACGGCGGCTCCAGCGGCTGGGGCAAGAGTAAGTCGTTCCTGGGTTCCGGCAACAGCTGGCGGCCGCGCTACTCCGGCGGCAGGTAAGCCGCGTCGATGGGCGTGTTCCGCTACCGGCCGACGCTGGCGGAGCTCAACGCCCAGTCGGCCGGCACCATGGTCGAGGCGCTGGGTATCGAGTTCACCGAGATCGGCGGGGACTTTCTGCGCGGCCGGATGCCGGTCGACCAGCGAACCAGACAACCGATCGGCCTGCTGCATGGCGGTGCCTCAGTGGCTCTGGCCGAAACGCTCGGCAGCGTCGCCGCCAACCTGTGCCTGGACCCCGAGCGCGCGCAGGCGGTCGGGCTGGATATCAACGCCAACCATCTGCGCGCGGTGACCGAAGGCCACGTCATCGGCACCGCGCGGGCGCTGCACATCGGTCGCAGTACCCAGGTGTGGGAAATCCGCATCGAAACCGGCGACGGCCGGCTGGTCTGCATTGCCCGCCTCACCATGGCAGTGACGCCGAAGCGATAGTGCATCGCGCATCGTGCGCCCGGCGCTGCCGCGCCGGGGAGTTGACCATTGGCCTCTCCGGGTCGCTGGCGTTGCCGGGCCGGCGGCTGCGGCGGTCGGTGTTGACGGCAGGCTCGCTGACGGCAGGCTCAGCAAAAGCCCACGCGACGCCTCGCAGGGACGGCCAGTGGCGCCGCGCGCCAAGAGCCTGGCTTGGCCTGGCTTGGCAAGCAGGAATTGCGATCGCGCCAGATAAAGGTAAATTTCGCGTTAAGAACGCGCATGATCGATACGCCGCCGTTGGGTGCTTTGCTCTAGCCAGATGCGTAATGTTGCCGTGATGAAACTTGTTTCCGACCCCGCGCCGCGCCGGCGGGATGCATGGCGACCGCTGCGCTATCTGCTGCGGGCGCCGTTCCTGCTGCTGCATCTGGCGCTGGCGCTGCCGCTGACGCTGATCTGCATCAACCCGCTCACCAAGCGGCTGCGGCTCGGCACCGAGCGGCTCGACCATGTCGCCATCCGCACCTGGTCGGGCATGCTGCTGCGCATTTTCGGGTTCCGCCTGCGGCGGATCGGTGCGCCGGTCGAAGGCGCGGTCATGTTTGTGGCAAACCACGTGTCGTGGATCGACATCGAGTTGATGCACAGTCAAAAGGTGGTTGGATTTGTCGCCAAGAGCGAGATCAGCCGCTGGCCGCTGATCGGCTGGCTGGCCAGCCGCGCTGGCACCATCTATCACCACCGCGGCAACAACGAGTCGCTGAACGGTGTGATGCACCAGATGGTCGAGCGCCTGCAGCAGGGCGAAGCGGTGGCTGTATTTCCGGAGGGCCGCACCACCGACGGGCGCGCGCTCGGCCCGTTTCATGCGCGGATTTTCCAGCCGGCGGTGGTCGCCCAGGCGACGGTGCAGCCAGTGGCGCTGCGCTTTGGCGAACACGGCTCGGGTCAAACAGTGGTCGCTTTTGGGGCGCAGGAGAACTTCCTGCAGAACTTTCTGCGCCTGCTCGGCGAACCCGGCCGGGTCGCCGAAGTGCACTTTCTCGAGCCGCTGGAAGCCGGCGAACAAGGCCGCCGCTGGTTGGCCGACCGCTGCCGCGAACGCATCCAGGCGGCGATGGAGCGGGGTTCGTGAGCCTGCATCCGTTCCAGCCCTCGCGGCTGCTGCGCAACGCGCACATCCAATCGGTGCTGGCGTCGAGCTCGCTGCGCCGCTCGCTGGCGCGCCGCCGCCGCACGCACCTTGAGGCAAGCACGCAGGAACATCTGCTCGACTGCGGCGACGGCGTCCGGCTGCAGGGCTTCCACAATGCCCAGAGCGTGCTTCCGCAGCCGCGCGGGCTGGCGGTGCTGCTGCACGGCTGGGAAGGCAGCGCGCAGGCGACCTATCTGCTCAACACCAGCGCCTGCCTGATCGAGGAAGGCTTCGACGTGTTCCGCCTCAACCTGCGTGACCACGGCGACACCCATCACCTCAACAACGGTCTGTTCCACTCCAACCGCATCGACGAGGTGGTGGGCGCGGTCGGGGCGCTGGCGCAGCGCTTCGAGGATCTGCCGCTGGCGGTGGTCGGTTACTCGCTGGGCGGCAATTTCGCGCTGCGCGTCGCATTGCGCGCGCCCGCCGCCGGCATCGATCTACGCCATGCGGTGGCGGTGTGTCCGGTGATCAGTCCGGCCGCCGGACTGGCCTCGATCGAAAAGGCGCCGTGGTTCTACCAGGCTTACTTTCTTAAGAAGTGGCGCGGCTCGTTGCGGCGCAAGGCGGCGCTGTTTCCCGACCACTACCGGCGCGAGGACTGGGAGCGCGGTCAGGACCTGCGCAAGCTGACCGAGCAGCTGGTCGAGCAGCACACCGATTTCGGCACGCTGGAGCGCTATCTCGACGGCTACTCGCTGGCCGGCGACCGACTGGCCTCGATGCAGGTGCCGAGCAGCATCCTGACCGCCGCCGACGACCCGATAATCCCGGTGGAAGACTTTCTGCGGCTGACGCTGTCGCCCGCCGTTCGGCTGGAAATCGCCCCGCACGGCGGCCACTGCGGCTTCCTGCGCGGGCTGGGTCGCCGTACCTACGCCGAGGACTTCATTGCAGCGGCGCTGTTGGGTGCGGTGGAGTAGGGCGGCGCCCGCAAAGTCATGACGGGTGGGTCCCGGATACTGGCGGCATCCGTCGTCAACCGCTGGTGCTCGCACCACCCGGAAGCACGCGTAAAACGGCCACTTCTTCCGACGCGCTAAACTTACCGGCTTTGCCGCATCCCACGGCGCAGGAATTCTCATGCTAGACACTGCTTTCGAGGCACTTGCCCGCGGCGACGCGCCGGCGGCGCTCAGCGCCGCCCGCGCGGCGGTGGCCGATCAACCCCAGCGCGCCGAAGCGCACCAGGCGTTGGGCCTGGCGCTGCAGCTGGGCGGTGAGCTGGACGCGGCGGCCCTGGCACTGGAGCGCGCCATCGCCCTGGCGCCGCTGCGCGCTGAGCTGCATCTGGCGCGGGCGAGCCTGGCCATTGGTCAGCAGGACCGGGCCACCGCCGACAGCGCGATCCGCGCCGCCGTCAACGCCGATCCCAACTCGCTGGGCGCCTACCTGATGGCGCTGCATCTGGCGCTGGGGCGCAGCCAGCCGGACGAGGCCGAGCGGCAGCTGAAGCTGGCCCAGCGGGTGGCACCCGAGCATCCGCGGGTGCTGGCGGCGGCAGGCGCGCTGGCGCTGGCGCGCGACAGCCACGCCGAAGCACTGCGCCTCCTGAGCAAGGCGGTGCTGCAGCTGCCGAATGATCCGCTGGTGCTGGCGGCGCTTGGCCTTGCCTACCGCGCGTCCGGCAACCACGCTTTCGCCGAGGCGGCGTTGATCCGGGCGATTGCCCAGCAGCCGAAGGCGATTGGGCTGCGCTGGGCGCTGATCGACAGCCTGCGACGTCAAGGTCGCGAGGCGGACGCGCAGGAGCCGCTGCGCGAGCTGCTGCGAATCGAGCCGGAGGACCGTTCTGCGCTGGCGCTGCTGGGTGATCTGTCGATGCGCCGTGGCGACGTCGAAGCCGCTCTGGACTGCTATCGCCAGCTGCTGCTGCTGGCCCCGTTCCAGCTGGCGCCGTTGGATCGGCTGCTGCAGCGGATGGTGCAGGCCGGCATGGCGGAGCGCGCCGTGCAGATGCTGGACGTGGTGCTGGATCGCTTTCCGCAGGAGGAGATCCTCTGGCATCGTCGACTGCAGGGTGCGCAAGGCAATCCGCAGGCGCTGGAAAGCGTGTTGTCGCGCTGGCAGCTGGCGCAGCCGCACAGCGCTCAGCTGGCGGCAGCACTAGCGGAATTCGACGAATGGCGCGGCAATAGCGATGCAGCGCTGGCCAACGCCCGCCTGAGCCTGGAGCGCGAGCCAACCATGCTCAGCGCCGAGGCAATCCTGCTGCGCGCCGAGCTGCAGTCCGACCCGCAGGCCGCGCTGGCTCGGATCGAGCGGCTGGACACCGGCTCGTCGCCGCAGGCCTGGCAGCGCGCGCTGTGCTTCTGGCGCGGTCAGGCGCTGGATCGCTGCGGCCGGCAGGTTGACGCGCTGGTCGCCTGGGATGATGCCTGGGCCAATACGACGGGCGGCAACCCGCTGCCCGCCGCGCCCGCTCTGGCCAACCTCACCGCCGGCCCGACCGACGGCCCGACCCCGCGGCTGCTGTGGTCGCCACCCGGTGGCCGACCGCGCGAAGTGCTCGCCATGCTGTCGCGGGTTCCGGGCCTGGCGATTCTGGATGACCGCTTCGGCGCCGCTGCCCGCGCCGACGGGTTCGGTCCGGCGCGCAGCGACGGCGGCAGCGCCGACCGTGCCGGCTGGGCCAAGCTGATCGAACCGCTGGGCGTCGATCCGGCCCGCTGCATCGACTGGCTGCCGCACTGGGACGCGCGCATCGCCGCCGGGCTGCCGGGCGCCACACTCATCGCGGTGATCGCCGATCCGCGCGACCTGTTGCTCAACTGGCTGGCCTTTGCCAGTCCGCTGCCGGTGCGCTTCCCCGGCGCCGCGGCCGCGGCGAGCTGGCTGCAGCAGACGCTGGAGCCGCTGGCCCAGCGCCTCGACGCGGGCGACCCGAACCTGCTCGTCATCCGCGACAGCGAATTGATCGACGCGCCACAGGCCGTTGCCGAGCGCCTGCAGCAGGCGCTCGCGCTGGACGGACTGCCGGACGTCGGCGTGCTCGAAGCCAGCCGGCGCGGCATGGGCGGCCTGCCGACGGTGTTCGCACCCGGTCACTGGCGCGACTACGCCGAGCCGCTGGCGGACGCGTTCGACGCCCTGGCGCCGCTCGCCGCCCGGCTCGGCTACCCGGCCGCGTGATGCAGGGGCAGCGGCTGGCGGTTGGCCTGACCGCCCCGCACCGCCGCAGGTCTTTTGTAGGAGCGCCGCTCGGCGCGATCAGCACCCCTCGAACAAACCGCAGCCAGTGCAACCCACCATTCAAGACCCCGCCGGCAACCCCAGCAGCAGCGCCGCGCCCAGCGCGATCCGATAGATCGCAAAGCCGGTAAAGCGATGCGTCTTGATATAGCCCAGCAGCCAGCGCACCGCCGCGAAGCCGGCCACGCTGGCCGCCACGAACGCCACCGCCAGCTCGCCCCAGGCCTCACCACCCTGCGTGCCGTCACGGATCAACGCGTAGCCGGTCGCCGCAAACATGGTCGGAATGCCGACCAGAAAGGCGAACTCGGTGGCGGCCGGCCGGTTCGAAGTGCCGGCCAGCATGGCCACAAAGATCGCCGCCGCTGAGCGCGAGGTGCCGGGAAATACCCCGGCCACGACCTGCGCGATGCCGACCAGAATCGCCACCGTCCAGGTGATCTGGATGGAATCCGGCTTGCGCGCCGCCAACCGCTCGGCAATCAGGATCCAGATGCCGCCCAGCACCAGCGCCCACGCCACCGGCGTGACCGTTTCCGGCAGCCGCACGCCGGCTTTGCTGGCCGCCAGCCCGAGCACGCCGGTGATGGCAAAGGCGACCAGCAGCTTCAGTCCATAGTCGCGCTGCGCCGCGTCGTTGAAAAAGCCCGTCGCCAGCGCCAGCAGACGCTGCCGATAGACCAGCACCACCGCCACGATCGCGCCCGACTGGATGGCGATGTTGAACAGGTCCGAGCGCGGACCCAGCCAATGCTGCGCAATCAACAGGTGGCCGGTGCTGGAAATCGGCAGAAACTCGGTCAGCCCTTCAATCAGGCCCAGCAGCAGCGCGGAGAGCAGGCTGTCCATGCGGAATTCGACGTGGGGCGCTCAAGGGTAGCCTGCGAGCGGTCATGGCCGGAAGGCTTCGACGGGCAACACCGCCATTCAGGCGTGGGCTGAAACGCCCTCGGCCCCTGCGACGGACCTGCGCTCAGGGTCGTCTGGGGTCAGGCGCACAAGCCGGATACCTGGGCCAGAAACAGCGGTTGGTAGTCGATGCGGCACGTCGCGGATGAGAAGCTGTGGCCTGCGCTCCCCCGGCCATGCTGCATCGCCGCAAATCGGGCACACTCGCGAGCCTTTCCTGCTGCTGGCCGCGCCGCTGTGTCCAACCTGATCACCATCGCCCACAAGTTTGGCGGCTCCAGTCTGGCGGACGCTGCCCGCATCGCCCATGTGGCGGACCTGCTGATCGCGCGCGGGGACGCTCGGCAGATCACCGTGGTGTCGGCGATGCAGGGCATGACCGACGCACTGATCGCGCTGGCGGGTACAGCCAGTCGCGACGCCGGCGCCGCTGCGCAGTCGCAGGCGGCGCTGGAGGCCCGCTATCGCAAGACGGCGCTGGCGTTGCTTGGTGATGGCGCCGCGGATGCGCTGCTGCCGCTGGAGCGCGACTGGGACGATCTGGGCGCGCTGCTGCGGGCGGTGCGGCTGCTCGGGCATCCGGCGGCTGAGCTGCTCGACTATGTGCAGGGTCTTGGCGAGGTGTGGTCAGCGCAGCTGCTGGCCGCCCTGCTGCGGGCGCGCGGCGAGGATGCGATCTGGCTTGACGCCCGCGAGGTGCTGGTGGTGTCGCACAACAGCCTGGGCGCGGTGGTCGACTGGGACACCAGCCAGCGCAAGCTCGACGTTTGGCGCGCGGCGCATGCGCAGCGACGGGTGGTGGTCACCGGCTTCGTCGCCCGCACTGAAGCCGGTCGACCGACGACCCTGGGGCGCAACGGCAGCGACTACTCCGGCGCGATCTTCGCGCGCCTGTTCGGCGCCGCCGAGCTGCACATCTGGACCGATGTCGACGGCGTGCTGAGCGCCGATCCGCGGCTGGTGCCAGACGCGGTGCTGCTGCCGCGGATGAGCTATGACGAGGCCTTCGAGCTGGCCTATTTCGGCGCCAAGGTGGTCCATCCGGGCACCATGAGCCCGCTGCTCAAGGCCGGTATTCCGGTCTGGGTGCGCAACACCTTCAAGCCCGATCTGCCGGGCACCCGCATCGGTCCTGAGCACGATGCCGAATCGCGGCCGGTCAAGGGCCTGACGATTGCCGCCGACATGGCGCTGGTGGAAGTCGAAGGCACCGGCATGATCGGCGTACCCGACACCGCCGAGCGCGTGTTCGGCGCGCTGCGGGAAGCCGGCATTTCAGTCGTGATGATCGCCCAGGCCAGCTCCGAGCATTCGATCTGCTGCGCGGTGCGCGGCGCCGATGCGCAGCGCGCGGTGCAGGTGCTGCGCGATGCGTTTGCCCGCGAGCTGGCCTGCGGGATGCTGCAGGCAATCGATGCCGAAGGCGACATCGCGGTGCTGGCCGCGGTCGGCGACGGCATGGCCGGGCATCCGGGCGTGGCGGCGCAGCTGTTCACCGGATTGGCGCGCGCCGAGGTCAACGTGCGTGCCATTGCACAGGGCGGCAGCGAGCGCAACATCTCGGTCGCGATCGGCGCCGCCGATGCCACGCGCGCCCTGCGCGCCGTGCACGCCGGCTTTTGGCTGTCGCCGCAGACGCTGTCGATCGGCCTGATCGGTCCCGGCCAGGTCGGCGCGGTGCTGCTCGACCAGCTGGCCGCCGCGGCCGACCGCCTGCGCCAGCACTCGCAGCTCGACCTGCGGCTGCGCGGCATTGCCGGCTCCCGCCGGATGGCATTCGCCGAGCGCCGGATGGACTGGCCGCACTGGCGCAGCGAGTTTCTCGAGGCCGGCGTACCGCTGGATCTGAACGCGTTCGGCCAGCACATCCGCGCCCCGCATCTGCCGCACGCGATGATCATCGACTGCAGCGCCAGCGCACAGGTCGCCGCGCACTACGCCGACTGGCTGGCCGCCGGCATCCACATCGTGACGCCCAACAAGCAGGCCGGCAGTGCGCCGCTGGCCCAGTACGACGCCATCCGCGCCGCCGCCAAGCGCGGCCACTGGCGCTATGAGGCCACCGTGGGCGCCGGGCTGCCGGTGATTTCGACACTGCGCGATCTGCTCGACACCGGCGATGAGCTGATCGCCGTCGAGGGCATCTTCTCCGGCACGCTGAGCTACCTGTTCAACAACTTCGACGGCAGCAAGCCGTTCTCTGAGCTGGTGCTGGAGGCGCGCGCGGCCGGCTTCACCGAGCCCGACCCGCGCGACGACCTGTCCGGCATGGACGTGGCGCGCAAGCTGGTGATCCTCGCCCGCGAGGCCGGTCGGCGGATCGAGCTGGCCGATGTCGAACTCGAGGGTCTGGTGCCAGCGGCGCTGGCGGTACTCAGCCGCGAGGAGTTTCTGGCCCGCGCCAGCGAGCTGGATGCGCCGCTGGCCGAGCGCATCAGCGCGGCCCGCCGCCGGCAGCGCGTGCTGCGTTTTGTTGCCCGGCTGGATGAGCGCGGCGCCAGCGTCGGGCTGGTCGAGCTGCCGCCGGATCACGCCTTCGCGCACCTGCGGCCGACCGACAACGTGGTCCAGTTCACCACCGCCCGCTATCGCCACAACCCGCTGGTGGTGCAGGGTCCGGGCGCCGGTCCCGACGTGACCGCGGCCGGCGTGTTTGCCGACTTGCTGCGGGTGTCCGCGGCGCTGGGAGCGCGCCTGTGATGTTGGCCGCAGGCGCGCAGGCGCGCGCCTTTGCGCCGGCCAGTGTCGGCAACGTCGGGGTCGGCTTCGACATACTGGGTCACGCCCTGAACGGGGTTGGCGACCGGGTGACGGTGCGGGTGATCGATGAGCCGCTGGTGCGCATCGCCGCCATCCGCGGCAGCGAGCGCGAGCTGCCGATGGTCGCGGCCGACAACACCGCCGGCGCCGCCCTGATCGCGCTGCGCGCCCGACACCGCGTGGCGTCGGGCTTTGAGATCGAAATCGACAAGGGCATTCCGTTCGGCTCCGGCATGGGCGGATCGGCGGCCTCGGCGGTGGCCGCGCTGGTCGCCGCCAATGCCCTGTTCACGCCGCCGCTGGCGCTGGCCGACCTGTTCGAGGCCGCGCTGGATGGCGAGGCCGTGGCCAGCGGCAGCCGGCATGGCGACAACGTGGCGCCCATGCTGCTCGGTGGTCTGGTGCTGGCCGCGCCAGGCCAGGCGCCGATCCGACTGGCGGTGCCGACGGAGCTGCACTGCGCGCTGGTCCATCCGGACTGCGTGGTCGAGACGCGCCGCGCGCGCGCCGCGCTGGCCGGACACTACGCGCTGCCCGAATTTGTTGCCCAGAGTGCGCACCTGGCGCTGCTGCTGACCGGCTGTCAGCGCGGCGATCCGGGCTTGATCCGGGCTGGCCTTGACGACGTCCTGATCGAACCGCGACGGGCGCCGCTGGTGCCCGGATTTGCGGCTGTCAAGGCGGCGGCGCTGCAGGCCGGCGCGCTCGGTGCAAGCATCTCCGGGGCTGGGCCGAGTGTGTTTGCCTGGTGTTGGGGTGCACAATCGGCGCATGCCGTTGTGGCAGCCATGCAGCGCGCGTTTGCTGCGGCTGGCCTGGCCAGTGATGCGCATGTCGGGCCGGTTGATGCGCCGGCCGCGGAGGTGATCGAATGAGGTACGTCAGCACTCGTGGAGGCAGCCCGGCGGTCGGGCTATCGGAAGCGCTGGCCCAGGGGCTGGCCCCGGACGGCGGCCTGTACGTGCCCGATGCATTTCCCGAGCGCTACATGAATCTGCTGCCGCCGCGCTCGCTGCCGGATGTGGGCAACTGGCTGCTCAAGCCATTCTTTGCCGACGATCCGCTGGAGCCCGATCTGGCGGCGATCTGCGACGAGGCGCTGTACCTGCATGCGCCGGTGGTGCAAACGGCCGAGCCGAACACCTTTCTGCTCGAGCTGTTCCACGGACCGACCGCCGCCTTCAAGGATTTCGGTGCGCGCTTTCTGGCCTCGGCGCTGGCCGCGCCGCGGATGTTCGATGCGCCGCCGCTGACCATCCTGGTCGCCACCTCGGGCGACACCGGCAGCGCGGTGGCGGCAGCGTTCCATCTGCGGCCCTCGTTCCGCGTGGTGGTGCTGTATCCGGATGGCCGGGTGTCGCCGCGTCAGGCGCACCAGCTGGGCGCGTTTGGCGACAACGTGCACGCCTTCCGGGTGGCCGGAAGTTTTGACGATTGCCAAGCGATGGTGAAGCTGGCGTTTTCCGACACTGCGCTGCGCGAGCACAGTCCGCTGTCGTCCGCCAACTCGATCAGCCTCGGCCGGCTGCTGCCGCAGATGACCTACTACGCGGCGGCTGCGCTGCGCTGGGAGGCGCTCAACGGCACCCGCGCCAACGTTGTCATTCCCACTGGGAATCTTGGTAATGCCATGGCCTGCGTGTGGACCCGCGCGCTGGGCCTGCCGATCGGCGACATCGTGCTGGCGACCAACGCCAACCGCGTGCTGCCGGACTTTCTGGACTCGGGCGAGTACCGCCCGCGCGCGGCGCTCAGCACCCTGGCCAACGCGATGGACGTCGGCGCACCGAGCAACCTGGAGCGCCTGCGTCAGTTCATCCCGGATTTCGAACGTCTGCAGCGCTCGGTCAGCGCTGAAGCCGTGCTCGACGCCGAGATCATCCGGGTGATCCGTGAGAGCGAGTCGCGCTACGGCCACGTGGTGTGTCCGCACACGGCGACCGCGCTGGCGGTCATCGAGCGCCGCCGTGCGAAAGGCGATCACCGGCAGTGGATCGCCGTAGCCACCGCGCACCCGGCCAAGTTCGAGGCCGTGGTCGAGCCGCTGATCGGCCATCCGGTGGAGGTTCCCGAGAGCCTGGCGACCATTCTCGCCCGCCCGGCCCACGCCGAGCCGCTGGCCGCCGATTACGACGCCCTGGCCCAGCGGTTGCGGACACTGCCGGCGCCTTGATGCGGCGCCGAGCTTCGAGCGGCTGACCGACGAGCCAGTCGATCCGCTGCCGGGCTAGTCGAAGCCGTTCTGGAAGATGGTCGACGCCGAGAACAACACGGTCTGCGAGCGGCTGTCGGAAGACGCGTTGAAGCGGACGTCTCCGGGGTAGCTGGCGGTCAGCGTGCGGCTGCCGACGGCGGTCAGCGCGATGCTGCAGCTGCCCGCCGCGACGCTTGCGCTGCAGCTTTCGCCGCCGCCGAGGGCGGTGACGGTGATAGTCCCCGCTGGCGTCCCGGCGCCCGGCGGCAGGGCAGTCACGCCAAAGCCAACCAGCACCGGTTGGCCAACGGCGGATGGCGCCGGCGTGGCGGAGAGAATGGCGGTGACACTGTCGGCCTTTTGCACGGTGTGGCTGGCGCTGCCTTGGCTGGCGCCGACGTTGCCCTGCGCCGCGTAGCTGGCGGTCAGCGAGCGCAGCCCGACCAGCGTTGACGTCAGGCTGCAGCTGGCGCTGCCGCCGGCCAGCGCCGGCGTTGTGCACTGCACGCTGCCCTCGCTGACCGTGACGGTGCCGGCCGGTGTGCCGCCAGCACTGCTGACCGTGACGCTGACGCTGTAGGGTTGGCCGACCACGCTCGGATCCGGGCTGTCGGAGGTGATCAACGTGGTCGACGCGATCGGGTTGACCAGGTGGCCGGCAGTACCGCTGCTGGCGGCGAAATTGGCGTTGCCGGCGTAGCTCGCGGTCAAGGTCCGGTTGCCGGGTAGCGTCAGCACCAGCTGGCAGCTGCCGCTGGCCGCTGGCGCGCTGCAGGTCTCGGCGCCGCCGCTGGCGGTGACGGTCACGGTACCGGCGGGAGCGCCGCTGCCGGGCGCGACGGCCGTGACCGACCAGGCCACGGTCACTGTCTGGCCTGATGCCGACGGATCAGGCGCGGTGGCCGTGATCGTCGTGCTGGTGGCGGTCGGGTTCACCAGATGCGCCGCCGTGCCTATGCTGGACTGGAAGCTGGCATTGCCGGCATAGGTCGCGGTCAGGGTCCTGGCCCCGGCGCTGGTCGAGGTCAGACTGCAGCTGCCCGCACCCGCGACCAGCGCTGGCGTAACGCACTGCGTGGCGCCGTCGCTGACGGTCACGGCGCCGGTCGGTATGCCGCCGCCGCTGCTCACCCGCGCAGCCACGCTGTAGGACTGCCCGACGACACTCGGGTCGGGGTCGTCGGAGGTGATCGTGGTGGTGGTGGCCACCGCGCCCGCCGCGTTGACCGCGTGCAGCGCGGTGCCGGCGCTGGCGTCCCAGCCGCCGAACCCGAGGTACTGCGCGCGCAGCGTATGCATGCCGCCGACCGTGCTGGTGAGTTGGCAGCTGCCGGTCTCGTTGACGCTGCCGACCAGCATGATGCTGCAGCTCCCGGTATTGGGCGCCGGTACGCCGTCGCTGACCTCCACCGTACCGGTCGGCTCGCCGTTGATGGCGATCCCCGGCCCTTCGCGAACCGTCACGCCGACCGTGTACGGCTGGCCGATCGTGCTTGGGTCAGGGCTGTCGGAGGTGATGGTGGTGACGCTGTTGGCGGCCGGCGAGAAGTGCCAGTTGGCCGCCGCACTGAAGCCGAGGTTCGCACTGACGATGCGGATGTTCGCGCCGGCCAAGGCGCTTCCGGAAATCGAGCAGACCGCGAAGCTGGTGTTGTCGAGTCGCACCCGCAGGTTGCAGTCGGCGTTGCTGGGATTGTTGAGCTGGCCGACGTAGCGCAGCCGATAGCTGTAGTCGTCGGCGTTGCCCGCGCTGCGGTCGAGCCCGGCACGCGCGAGCCGCAGGGTGGTCACGTCATCGTGCTGCAGATGGCGCTGCGCCTCGTTGGAAAACGCGCCCTGCTGCATCGCAGCCTCGGTGCTCAGGAAGCCCAGCGCGTTCATCACGTCGCGGTCGGCATTGACAGCAAACGTGTGTCCGCCCGGCAGCGCGGTCAGCGCCCGGATCAGGGTGCTGCTGTCGGCGACTGCCGGCAGCAGGCCGGGGTTGTTCTGAGTGCGGATATACCAGTGCAGGTTGATGTCGTCGGCGCGGACATCGTCACTGGAACCGTGCAGCGTGTCCGCGCCAGCGCCCTGATTGAACACGCCATTGGGCCCGAAGGTGCTCTTGGTGCCGTTGGCGGGCGCGCCGGACAGACCTGACTCGGTGGCGTGATTGGGGTGCGCCAGGCCCTGACAGTGGCCCATCTCATGCAGCAAGGTCGACTCGAAGTCGACGCGACCGCTGGGGATGTCGGTGTTGGCGTTGAAGGCGAAGGTGTTGCTGGGAATCGAGCGCAGTCGGTTGAAGGTCTCGACCGCCTTGATCACCGAGCCTTCGGCCTGTGCCGCCAGCGCGCCGTTGACGCTGGTGTCGATGCATAGGGTCAAGTCGGGCCGCTCGCCGCCGGTGCCGGCATAGATCTGCGGATGTGCGACCCGATCAAGATTGTTGCCGTCAGCGAACACAAAGGCGCCGCCATGCGCGGCCGGCGGCGCCGCCAGCAGCAGGCTGACGGCCAACAGCGACAGCCGCTTCACTGCGGCTCTCCGGCCGTGCTGGAAGGCACCGGGCGCAGGTGCTGCCGGGTCGCCAGGGCATGGGCCGCGTCAACCACGGCGTTGAAGTCGGCGAGTTCGGGAATGTCCGGGAACCGCTCGGCGTACTGCGGCACGCCGTCGAACTGCAGCACCCGGCGGCCGTCGAGGTCGTGCAGAATCAGCTCGAAGCGGCCGGCATCGGCGACCTCGAACAGTTCGGCGGGTTGATCGGCGTTACCACTAAGCCGCTGCGCCATGCCGGCGCGGATGGCCTGGGCGTCGAAGGTGCGCAGCGCCGGTGTCGATGCCAGCTCGGCGAAGCGCTGGCGGTCGGCGGCGTCAAGCGGCAGCCGATAGGCGCCCGGCGAGCGGAAATAAGCCGGCCGGAGGATCGCGGCGCAGCCGTTGTCGTGCAGCGCGATGGCAAAGGTGCGGTCGGCACCGGCATATTCTGACGCTGTGATTCGCAGCTCGAGCCAAGGCGTGCCCACCGTCTCACAGGCAGAGGTGGTTGTGGCGAGCAGCAGCAGGCCCAAGGCCAATGGCACGTGCAAGCGCATGGCGGGATCCCGACGGTGGCGACCCGCCGATTGTAGGTTCTGCGGTCACCCGGTGTGCAGGTTCTGCGGTCACCCGGTGCGATCAGGCGACGCCGCTACGCGTGGACCATCGGTGTCGCGGTCGGCGACTCAGGCGGGCAAAGACCCAGCCACCCAGGGCACCCGCCAGCGCCAGCAACAGCAGCCCGCTGCCTGAGCGGGCTGCGGCGACCGCGTTCAGGCCAAGCGCCAGCCGCATCAGCCACAGCGCCACCGCGATCGCGAACGCGCCGGCAAGCACGCTCAAAGCGGGGCGCCAGGCCGGCCAGCGTCGGCCGAGCCATGCGGCCACCGGCAGCGCCAGCAAAAACCCTGCGGCGACAATGCCGGCCCAGGCCGGCGCGAAGCCGAGCAGATCGTCCCACGTGGTGCGCAGACGCAGGCTTGGGCCTATTTGGGCACCGAGCGCTTGCACGGCTGCAAGGTTGATCTGGGTCTGCAGCACGGATCCGACCACGGTGGTGGTGAGCACCGCCGCGACGAAGGCAAGCACTGCGCGCAGGCGCGGGGAGCGGGAGTCGGGCATGGCCCATCCTGCCGCAGGTGCAGGCCGTCGCGCCAGCACCGGCGCCGTATTGACGGCGGTCAAGTGTCTCCCGCGCCATTCGCTCTACTCTGCGTCCATGTTAGCGGCGGCTTTCGCCGCGCGCGCGCGCCGGGTAAGGTGAGGTGATGAATCAACCCCTTCTGCTGGACAGTCTGCAGGCCGCCGTCGAACTGGTTTTCGCGCGCGTCGGCCCGGCGCTGCGGCTGGCGGCGCCGCTTGGGTTGGGCAAGCCGCATCGCCTGCTGAATGCGCTGTACCGCGCGGTGGCAGCTGACCCGGCGCGCGCGCTGCATGTGTCCACCGCGCTGTCGCTGACCCCGCCGACCCCCGCATCCGACATCGAACGGCGCTTTCTGCAGCCGTTTCTGGATCGCCATTTCGGCGCCGACTTCGAGCCGCTCGACTGGGCGCTGGCGATGCGCGCCAACGCGGTTCCGGCCAACATCGTGATTGAGGAGTTCTACCTGCAGTCCGGTGGCCTGCTGCGCTCCAGCCATGCGCAGCGCCACTACACCAGCATCAACTACACCCACGTGGCGCGCGCGATGGCCAGCCGCAACGTCAACCTCGTGGTGCAGATGGTGGCGCGCGACCCCGACAGCGGGCGGCTGTCGCTGAGCTGCAATCCGGATGTCACCCTCGACCTGCTCGCGACGCTGCAGCGCGGCGGCCAGCCGCGGCCGTTTCTCATCGCCGAAGTCCACCCCGACCTGCCGTTCATGGACGGAGACGCGGCGGTCGAGCCGGCGTTGTTCGATGCGCTGCTGCAGCTGCCGGGCCCGGCGCAAACGCTGTTCGCCCTGCCGCGGCAGCCGGTCAGCGACGGTGAATTCGCGATTGGCCTGTATGCAAGCAGCCTGGTGCGCGACGGCGGCACGCTGCAGATCGGGATCGGCGCCCTGTCCGACGCGCTGTCGCATTCGCTGTGTCTGCGCCACACCCGCAATCCGGAGTACCGGGCCCTGCTGGAAGTGCTGGCGCCGGGCCTGCATCAGTCATCCCTGCACTGCGCCTGGGGTGGGCTGGGCGAATTCGCCGATGGCCTGTTCGGCGCCAGCGAGATGATCACCGACGGCTTCATGCAGCTGGTCGAGTGTGGCGTCATCAAGCGTCGCGTGCTTGACGAGCAGGACGTGATGCAGCGGGTCTTTGATGGCGTGGCCAGCGACTGTGACCGGGCGCGACTGGAGCACGATGGTCAAGTGCTGCACGCGGCGTTCTTTTTGGGCTCGCACGACTTCTACCGCTGGCTGCGCGAAATGCCGCACGCGCGCCGCGCCGCAATCGGCATGACCAGCGTGCTCAACATCAACCAGCTGTACGGCGGACGCGAAGCGCTTGATCGTCTGCAGCGACGCGACGCGCGGTTCTTCAACACCTGCATGATGACCACCCTGCTCGGCGCAGCGGTGTCCGACGGCCTGGAGGATGGCCGCATCGTGTCCGGCGTGGGTGGCCAGTACAACTTTGTCGCCATGGCGCATGCGCTGGAAGAGGGCCGCTCGGTGCTGATGCTCCGTGCCAGCCGCGAGGAGGCCGGCAGCAGTCGCTCGAGCATTCTGTGGAACTACGGCCACACCACCATCCCCCGCCACCTGCGCGACATCGTGATCAGTGAGTACGGCATCGCCGAGCTGCGCGACCGCAGCGACGAGGACTGCATCAAGGCGATGCTGGCAATCAGCGACGCGCGTTTTGTCGATGAACTGGCCGCCTCGGCCAAGCGCGCCGGCAAGCTGGCCAAAGACTTCAGCATTCCCGACCGCTGGCGCCGCAACACGCCCGACCAGCTCGGCGCACTGCTGCGGCCGTATCGGCAGATGGGTCTGCTGCCGGAGTATCCGCTGGGCAGTGACTTCACCGAGGTCGAGCAACGCCTGGTACGCGCCCTGGGCTGGCTGCGCGCCCGCACCGGCACCCGGCTGGACAAGCTGCGGACGATCGGCAGCGCCCTGCTGGACAGGGGCCCGGTGGATGCCGAGGCACTGGCCCGGATGAATCTCTCCGCGCCGCGCGGCGCCGCGCAGACGCTGCTGGCGCGGCTGCTCGCACTGGCGCTGCGGCGCTCAGCGCAGGCCGGATGATGCCAATGCCAATCCCGATCAATCGGCCTATTCGCGGCTTGCTCCGCTGCGCGCTGGGCGCGCTGCTGGCGGTGAGCGGCGCCGCGACCGCCGCATTGCCCGCCCCGACCACGCTGATCGAGGGCCTGACCCACCCGTGGTCGCTGGCGTTTCTGCCCGATGGCCGGATGCTGATCAGCGAGCGGACCGGGCAGTTGCGGATCGTAGAGAAGGGCGTGCTGCGTCCAGCCCCGGTGGCCGGCGTTCCCGAGGTGAATTTCGCTGGTCAAGGCGGACTGCTGGACGTGCTGCCGGCGCCGGATTTTGCCGACAGCGGCTGGCTGTACCTGAGCTATGCGCACGCCGGGCCAGGCGGCAACACCACCCGGCTGGCGCGTGGCCGCTGGGTGAATGACGCACTGGCGGATCTCGAGGTGCTGTTCAGCGCCGCGCCAGAGCGCGCGACCGCGGTGCACTACGGCGGACGCATGGCCTGGCTGGCCGACGGCAGCCTGCTGCTCACCCTGGGCGATGGCTTCGACTACCGCGAACGGGCCCAGTCGCTGGACGACCATCTGGGCAGCATCGTCCGCCTGAATGCCGACGGCAGCGTGCCCACCGACAATCCGTTTGTCGGACGCGCCGACGCGCGGCCGGAAATCTACAGCTACGGCCACCGCAACGTGCAGGGCCTGGTGGTGATCGCCGATGCCGCTGGCGGCGAACGCGTCTATGCCCACGAACACGGGCCACGCGGTGGCGATGAGCTGAACCTGATCCTGCCGGGCAGCAACTACGGCTGGCCGCTGACAACCTTCGGCATCGACTACAGCGGCGCCCGCGTCAGCCCGTTCAGCGCCTTCCCGGATATCCAGCCGCCGCTGCTGCACTGGACACCGAGCATCGCCCCGGCCGGCATGGCCTGGTACGACGACGCTCGCTATCCCGCCTGGCACGGCAGCTTTTTCGTCACCGCCCTCGCCGAACGCAGCCTGCGCCGAGTGCGCCTGCACGCCGACGGCCGGATCGAGCAGGAGATCCTGCTGGCGGAACTGGGCGAGCGCATGCGCGACGTCCGCGTCGGCCCAGACGGCGCGCTGTATCTGCTCACCGATGGCGCGCAAGGGCGACTGCTGCGGCTGGCGCCGCCAAGCCGGCCCTGAGCTTGCTGACCCGGTAGAGCCAGGAGGTTGGCGCGTCAAGCTGATCAGGAGAGGTCCGCATCGGGATTGCCATGTTTCCAGACCTGAGCCCAACGATTCGCTGCTCCACGCCTTCACGGTCGCGACGAGCCCGCCTGCGACGACCAGACTCGATGGCGCCTCGGCGGTCAGGGTGCCTACGCTGGTGCGTGCTCGGTGTTCACCTTGGACCGGCATCCAACGCTCGACCGTCATCGCGCGGCACACAGTTCATTAGCGTCCATGGTTACGCATGGTTACGGTTGGCGGGCCGTAGCGCCCTCGAAGGGTCACGTAATCTGACCGTCTGCACGCTGACCCTATGCACCTCTGTGACCCATTGCACTCTTGCGCTTTTCGCTTCCAGCGGTAGCGCAGTTGGCCAAGTTCGCTGCCGAAAACGCCGCCTCGGTGAGGCACTTCGTCGGTCACCCGTTCGAAAACCCGGAATTTGCGATATATTCCCCGTAACTACCTGTTAATATTAGCTTTTATTTTATTTCGCGAACTTTGCCTCACTTGCGACACCACGCGCGCCCGAGGTCGAGTCATGACAGGTCTCGCACCACACGGGTGCCATTTGCATACGAACTAAAAGTCTGTAGAAAGCAGACGTCGCGTCAGGCGCATCGCGCTGCGGTAGCCAGCAGCGCGGGCAAGATGTCTCGCGAGTGTTCCGTAGCCGCGATGGGCCGTGCAGCGACGTCAATGACGAAAATTATCCAAGGGAAGATTAACCAATGCGCAACGCAACACTCCCACTTGCTTCGAGTTTGGCCTCAAGCGGGCTAGAGGCGACTGGTAACAGGCTGGCTGCCACATCCCATCGAGCCATCCCTTTGCCGCGGGTCCGAGCGCTACTTTTCGTTGCGGCGGCGGCGCTGCTGTCGCATTCAGCATTTGCACAGATCAGCTCCAAGAACGGCAGCAGGGAGGTCAGGGGCATCGACCCTTCGATGGAATACGCCAAGCGGGTTGACGCTGCGCGCAACGTCGAAGCGCTGGAGGAAGGCGCCTTCGGTGACCGCGTCAGCCCCTACAGCGGTACCACTGAGTTCATCGTCACTGATATCGATGTTCCAGGAAACTCGCAGCTTCCGGTTCGGGTCTCGCGCGTGCTCGACATCGCCCTTCAACCGCAAACCACGTCAGCCTACGACGCGTTGTTGGGCGGCATGGGCAACTGGGACGTCGATGTGCCGCACCTGGCGGCGACCTTCCCGGGCTCCAGCGAGTGGAGCAATCAGCGTTGCTCGCAGGGCAGCCGACCCAACCTGGTGGTTTTCGGATTTGAGACCTTCGACTTCTGGCAGGGCATCGACATCCACGTGCCTGGCGAAACCGACCGCAAAATGCTGGGGATCAGCAGCGGCGTACCCACGCCGAGCACGCCGGGTATCACCTACCGCCAGACCAGCAGCCAGCGCGACATGTTCTCGTGCATCCCGATGAAAAGCGGCCTCCAAGGCGAAGGCTTTCGCATGCGCACCGCCGATGGCATGACGTACGACTTCGATGTCGGGGTCACTCGCACCGCGGCAACCATGGAGAGAACCGTCGTCACTGAGCGCGACCCTCCCAGCGAGACCTTGGTCAAAGTCGAGCGTCGGCGACACTACCTGTTGGCAAGCAAGATCGCCGATCGGTTCGGCAATCAAGTCGATATCGTCTACAGCCCTCGGGGGCACCCGACTTCAATAAACGCCAATGACGGTCGGCAGATCAGCCTTTTCTATACCGCTAACCGGCTGACGTCAGCCACCAGCGGCGGGCGAACCTGGAACTACTCTTACCACGCGAATGGCGACCTGCACCGAGTGCTGCAACCCGATAACAGCACCGCTTGGACATACCTCTACACCGGATCCCTCAAGCCAGGTGGACTCAGCACATCGAACCCGAAACCCAGCTTTCAATGCCAGGGCGAGCCCAAGATACTCATCGCCAGTTTTGGCCTCACTGCAACGCACCCGTCTGGCATGCAGGGACAATTCAGCTGGGCCAACCGCCGCCACTATCGGAGTGGCGTGCACGCCTCAGAGTGTCGTCGCACCCTAGACGGACAGGGTAACGTCGCCTTTGCCCTGACCACGCCTTTCCATTTCGACGTGATGAGCCTAGACAGCAGAACGCTGGGGGGCCCAGGCCTATCGACACCCAACGTATGGCTTTACGAGTACGAGGTGGGCACGGAGTTTCTTTGGGGCAACGTTGATCAACCGCCCATCTATCCGTGCACCTCCTGCACCCAAGAAAAGCAGACCACGCTCACCCGGCCGGACAACAGCAAAGTCGTATACACCTACGGCAAGGTCTACTCGCTGAATGATGGACGGTTGCACAGAGAGCAGGTTCTCGCCGCCGACGGCAGCGAAATGCGCAGCGATGCGAGCCAGTATTTGTCAGAGGCAGCCGCCTCCACCCAGCCGTTTTTTGGTCTGTATGGCTCCATCTCACACGGCGATGATCCGGTCACCGCGCGGGTGCGGCCCGTGGTCAAAACCACGATTACCATCACCCAAAGCCAAGCCGATTTCGTTTTTGAGGTAGATGCCTTCAACAGCTGGGCAATGCCGCAGCAGGTTAGGCGCTACTCCAACCTTGGTGGTGGGGGCTCTCGCACTGAGCAGCTGACGTGGATCTCGTTCACCCAGCCTTGGGTGCTGAGTCAATTGCAGCAAGTTACCTCTAGTGGGCAGATCCCTGAGTTGACAACGTACGACGCGCTGACGGCGCTACCGGTTGCTCGTTTTGAGTTCGGCCGTAAGGTATGGCAACGTACTTACCACAGCGCAGGAATGCAGGCGGGACTGATACATACCGTTGCCGATGGCAAAAATCAGACGACGACACTGAACGATTGGCGTCGCGGCGTTCCGCAGTACATTTCGTTTGCGGATCAATCCACACGCCGCGCCACGGTGAGTGACTTCGGCAGTGTGTTGACCGTCGTCGACGAACTCAACAACACAACGCGCTTTGGCTACGACCTTCTGGATCGGCTAACGTCGGTGCAGTACCCCAACGAGCCCAACCAGACGTGGGCGCAAACCAACATCACCTATAGTCGAGCTGCTTTCGCCGAGTTCGGCATCGGCTCCACACATTGGATTCGCAACGAGTCAACAGGCGGGTATCGCAAGCAAACCCGCTATGACGCGTTTTGGCGGCCGCTGTCTGAGCACGAATATGACGTGGCCAATACGGCAGCTACCCAGCGCTTTCGCAACTGGCGCTACGACTATGCCGGTCGCGTCATCTTTGCTGCTTACCCCTTGGCGAACGCGAGTTCGATCACCAGTTTTCCTTACGGCACCAGCAGCACCTACGACGCATTGGGCCGGCCGCTAACGATGACGCAAGACGCGGAGGCCGGTCAGCGCTTCACCGCGCAATACGCTTACTTGTCCGGCTTTCAGACGCGCGTCACCAATCCTCGGGGTTTCGCAACGACGACCAGCTTCCAAGCGTTTGACTCGCCGGACACGGCTGCGCCTGCGCGTATGGATCTGCCCGAGGGTGTGACCACCACCATCAGCCGCGATGTGTTTGGCAAGCCGCTCAGCGTAACCCGCAGCGGTACTTACAACAGCTTGCCGCTAAGCGCCTCGCGCCGTTACGTGTATGACAGCCATCAGCGCCTGTGCAAACGCATCGAGCCTGAGGCCGGCGTCACCGTGTTCGACTACGACGGCAACAATAACGTGGTGTGGAGTGCCGATGGCCAAAATCTTACCAGCAACGTATGCGACCGCAGCAGCGTCGCCTCCAGCGAACGCACCTACAACGCCTACGACCTGCGGGATCGCCTCACCGAGGTCAACTATCCCGGCACCACCGTCGACAGCTACTACGAGTACTACGCCGACGGAGCGTTAAAGCGCGCCTACACCGACCTGTGGAATCCCAGCGATGCGACCTCGGCATCCGACTGGACCTACACCTACAACCGCCGGCGCCTGCTGACCTCCGAATCCCTCGCCATGTTCACTGGCGACGCCTTCGCCAAGCTCAAACGCTACGAGCACGGCTACAGCAGTCTCGGCCACATGGCGCGCACCACATTTCCCGACAACAGCAGCGTGAACTATGCGCCCAACGCGCTTGGCCAGCCGACCATGGCCGGCAGCTACGCCAACGGTGCACAGTACTTCCCTGATGGCGCTCTGAAGCGGTTCACATACGGCAACGGCATCACCCGCACAAACACCCAGCACCCCGTGCGTCCCTTGCTGAAGCGCAGTCGGGACACTTTCGGGGACACTTTCGGCACCCAGGTGTTCCACGACTTTGAATACGCGCTAGATTCAGTCGGCAACGTGCAGTCGATCACTGACATCGGCGGCTATGGCACGCAAACCCGCAGCATGACCTACGACGGCTTAGATCGTCTGAAATCGGTCAACGCGCCCAGCCAGTTTGGTTTTGCGCGCTATGTCTACGACCCGCTCGACAACCTGCGCGAGGCCGATGAAGGCAGCCGCCAGCATCGCTACACATATCAGAACGAGCGCCTCAGTGCTATCAACACCCCGGCCGGCAGCGCTATCTGGACGTTCGAATTTGATGCGCGCGGCAATCAGACTCGACGAACCAGCAGCGGTGCGATTAGCGTCGATTACGCTTTTGATCGCGCCAATCGCCTGAGCAGCGTCACCAACCAAATCAGTGGCTACTACTACGACGCGCACGGACGCCGCGCAGGTGAAATTCGGCCGAACTTTGCGCAATACAGCCTGTACACCGTCGACGGCATGCTGCGAGGCTCAAGCGATAGCGACGGCGCTAACACTAATCACATACACCTAGGTAAAACGTTGGTAGCTTCGCGCCGGGTGGAGTATACCGGTGCCACCGACATCACCTACCACCACACCGACCTGCTTGGCAGCCCGGTGCTGGAAACCACCGCAACACGCGCCCAAAAAAATCCGACCTACTACGCGCCTTGGGGCGAACCGAAAAACCGCTCAGTCGAGGGCCCCGGCTACACCGGCCACCTGATGGACGCCCCCACCGGGCTGATCTACATGCAGCAGCGCTATTACGATCCGGCCGTAGGAAGGTTCCTGAGCGTGGATCCGGTCACGACGAATCCGAACACCGGGGCGATGTTCAACCGCTACAACTATGCCTACAACAATCCGTACAAGTTCACCGATCCGGATGGGCGACTGCCGATTTTGATTCCGATCGCGATATTTGTCGCGAAGGAACTTGCAAGCGAGGCCGTTGAGCAGGCCACCGGCATTCCGATGCCGACCGTCAAGAATGCTGGCAAGGCTGTGCTTAAGCAGGCTGCAATGGCCGCGGATGCTGCGAAAGGTAAGTACAAGCCAGGCGCCGATTTCTCTCGGAAAACCAAGGGCGAGACTGCAGCGAACGCAGATAGTAAGTGCGAGTACTGCAAGGTTGACACAGTGCAAGCTAAGAAGTCGGAGCGTGGTGTAACTCCTCCCAGAAACGAAGGTGTTACAGACCACTCGACACCTAAATCGAAAGGCGGGGACAACTCGCCAGGCAATGCAGTCCACGCTTGCCGCGATTGCAACGAGAAGTTTTCAGATAGTCCAAAACCTCACCCTCGCGATGATTTAAAGCGGTGACAAAAATGAAAGACCATCAAAGAGTAGTTTTTGAGTTGCAGCGTGATGAAGATGGGTATCCGCCATCAGACTACGAGCGGCTGTGGGCAACGCCATTGCCAAACGGAAATTATGTGATCGACAACATCCCCTTCTTTGTCATGGGGATCAGTTCTGAGGATGAGGTTTCAGTGAGGCGGGATGGCGAAGAACTGTTCTTCAAAGAGCTTGTAAATCCATCGGGCATCTCGACATTCAGGTTGGTCCCAAGCGATCCATCAATGATTGCGAAGGTGCGTGAAGACGTAAAAGCATTGGGTGGCTTGTCGGAATATAACCAGCATGCTGGTCTGATTGCCGTTGAAATTCCTGCCGATCAGTCAATCGATGGATTCCTGAATTACATTGTTGATGAGCAGGAACAAGGGCGTTTGGATTTTCAGGAAAGCGCATTGCGGCATAATTTTGAGCAGTAACGGAAAACTCCGATCAAAGGGGACGGAGGTAATTAATCCGCTCCCACTACCTCAGAGCCGTCTTTCTTCGGGCGCTCCCGCGGCCGACACGACGCTGGCCGATTCAGCGTCTGCTCGACCATCCGCTTGAGCCGGTCGTCTCCCAAGGCGCGCTCCTGAGCTAGGTGCAGTCTCACTGCGATCAATTCCTCTTCGCTGATCCCGTCGTCGAGCCATCGCCGCCAAGCTGCGGCGCGTTCCTTGATGTCCACGCCCAGTGACAGATATGCGGGGTGCCGGGAATAGGGGACGGAGGCAATTAATTCCGCCCAACGAACAAGCCCGCCAAATGGCGGGCTTGTCGTTTGTGGCATGGGCAACTGGGTTAGCTGCCGTGCTGTTGCAACACCGTGTCGATGAGCTGGCTGACCAGGCGCTGTTGCGTTTTCGGTAGCCGGCTTAGTTGTTCCAGCTGCTGCTGCTGCAGCTTCGGTACCGGCCCGCGCTTGCTGGCGCTACGCCGCGTCTGTGTGCCGATGAAGTCTTCCACGCTCGCGCCGAGCGCATCGGCCAGCAGCGTCAGGGTCTCCACCGCGATCCGCGATACACCGCCCTCGTAGTGGGCCATCGTCTGTTGCGCTATGCCGAGCGTCTCGGCGAGCTGGACCTGGGTGATGCCCAGCGCCTTGCGCCGTTCGGCGATGCGTTGGCCAAGGGCGGAATAGAAGGTCTTCTCTTTTGCGGCCATGGGGATCGCGGCGTTGAGTGTGCGATCAAGCATAAGCAAGGCTAGGGGTCAGGTCTTGTATTGACACATTCCCTCGCTCCGGCCAGCATCGCCCGATGTCTCGTCCGCTTCGAATTGTGCTTGCAGGCGCCCCGCACCATGTGATGGCGCGCGGCACCGCGCGGGCGGCGATCGTGCA
>JBBRBN010000027.1:0-44281 GCA_038205755.1 Lysobacterales bacterium
GTTCTGGTCCGGACGACAGACCCATTGCACCGGCATGCGGAAACCCAGCTTGCTGGCCGGCGGCGCCACCTGCACGGTCTCCAGGTGCTCAAGCAGGCTCGGCCCCTGGTACCAGCCGATCAGCGAGGAGCGGCTGCTGACGTTTTCGCCGCACAGCGCCGACAGCGGCACCGCGGTGACGTCGTCAATGCCCATCTGCGCCGCCAGTTCGCGGTAGTCCGCCTCGATCGCGTTGAACGTATCCTGGTCGTAATCAACCAGGTCCATCTTGTTCACCGCCAGCAGCACGTGGCGGATTCCCAGCAGACCGCAGATATAGGTGTGACGGCGGGTCTGGGTCAGCAGGCCTTTACGCGCATCGATCAGCACCACGGCCAAATCGGCGGTGGACGCACCGGTGGCCATATTGCGTGTGTACTGCTCGTGCCCCGGGCAGTCAGCGACGATGAACTTGCGCCGATCGGTACTGAAAAAACGGTACGCCACGTCAATGGTGATCCCCTGCTCGCGCTCCGCGGACAGGCCGTCGACCAGCAGCGCGAAATCCAGCTCGCCGTTCTGGGTGCCGTGGCGCTGGCTGTCGCTTTCGAGGGCGGCCAGCTGATCGTCAAACAGCAGCTTGGTGTCGTAAAGCAGGCGTCCCAACAGGGTGCTCTTTCCATCGTCCACACTGCCACAGGTAATGAGGCGCAGCAGACTCTTGGTTTCGTGCTGTAGCAGGTAGTCGTCGATGGCCATGGCGGCGGCGTTCCCGGCGTTGATCATGTCCGTCCTCATCAGAAATAGCCCTCCTGCTTCTTCGTCTCCATCGAGGCTGATGGATCGTGGTCGATCACCCGGCCCTGGCGCTCGGAGGTGCGGGCCAGAAGCATTTCCTGGATGACTTTCGCGAGGGTGTTGGCGTCGGATTCGACCGCGCCGGTCAGCGGGTAGCAGCCCAGCGTCCGGAAGCGAACCCAACGCGCCTGCGCGGCCTCGCCTGGCCGCAACGGCAGGCGATGATCGTCCACCATGATCAGCGTCCCGTCGCGCTCGACCACCGGACGCGGCGCGGCCAGGTAGAGGTCGGGAACCGGAATCGACTCGCGGAAGATATACAGCCAGATGTCCAGTTCAGTCCAGTTCGACAGCGGAAACGCGCGCACGCTCTCGCCCGCCGCGAGGCGCGCGTTGTAGAGGCTCCACAGCTCCGGCCGCTGGTTTTTCGGGTCCCAGCGGTGGCCGGCGCTGCGGAACGACAGGATGCGCTCCTTGGCGCGCGACTTTTCCTCGTCCCGACGCGCGCCGCCGATCGCGCAGTCGAAGCCGTGCTGGTCCAGCGCCTGCTTCAGCGCCTGGGTCTTCATGATGTCGGTGTGCACGGTGGCGCCGTGACTGAACGGCCCAATGCCGGCCGCCACGCCGTCCGGATTGGTATGCACACGCAGCTCCACGCCGGTCTCTGCGGCGCGCCGGTCGCGAAAGGCGATCATCTCGCGGAACTTCCAGCCGGTGTCGATGTGCAGCAGCGGCATCGGCGGCCGAGCCGGGTAGAACGCTTTGAGCAGCAGGTGCAGCAGCACCGAGCTGTCCTTGCCGATCGAGTACATCAGCACCGGGTTGCGGAACTCGGCGGCGCACTCGCGCAGGATGTGGATGCTCTCGGCCTCAAGACGGTCGAGATGGCTGGGGTGGCTGGCGGTCATGCGCGGTGGGCGGCGGACAAGGCCGGGGAGTATCCAGCGCGCTCAAAGGGCTGTCACGCGGCGCGAAGTGATTCCGCGCCAACCGCCGGTTATGTGCGGTTGCGCGCCAGTCGCCGCAGGGTCGCCTCGACCAGCAGGTCGGTGGCGGCGGGCGCGGTGGCGAAAAACAGCGACGGCTCGACCAGTTCGAGTTCCAGCAGCCTGGGCCCGTCGGCTGACGGCAGCAGGTCGATCCGTGCGTACAGCGGCGTGGCAAACGGCAGCGCGGCAAGCACCGCGCGCGCCACCTGGTGTTCGGCCTCGCTGGCGATCCGCGGGCCGATGTGCTCGGCGGCGAACAGATCCGCAGTTGGCGTGCCGTCGCGCGTCAGCAGCGGACCCTTGCGGATGGCGTGCGAATAGCGGCCGTCAATGAAGATCATGCCGGTCTCGCCGTAGCTGTCGACGCCACCCAGATAGGGCTGGATCAGCGCGCTGCGGCCGGCATCGAGCAGCCGGCGTACGTGGCTGAGCGCCGCCTCACGCTGCTCGGCCAGGTAGCGCACGGTGTCGCGTGATCCCGCGCCGATCGCCGGCTTGACCACGAACTCGTCCAGTTCGGGCAGCTGATCGGCATTCTGGCCGGGCTCCAGGAAGTGCGCCGGGATGCTGGCGACGCCGGCGGCGGCAAGATCCGAAAGATAGTGCTTGTCACTGTTCCAGCGCACGACTTCAAGCGGGTTGAGCAACCGGTCGTGGGCGCTTACGGCCGCGCACCAGGCGAGAAATTCCGCATGCCGTTCGGTGTAGTCCCAGGTCGAGCGCAGCAGTACCGCGGCAAACCGCGACCAGGACACGCTGGGATCGTCCCAGGCCAGCACCTCGGCCGCCACACCGTGCCGCGCGAATGCCTCGACCAGCGGCGCCTGATCGGCGTCCAGTCCGGCGGCAGCGATGGCAGTGGCGAGGGCGATGGTGGTCATGGGTGAGGCTCAGTGCTCAGGGCTCAGGGCTCAGGGCAGGGAATGCGGGAGGTGCCTTTCCTGAGCCCTGACCCCTGCTGCCCTGCTCTACAAGTTCTGATAGTTCGGCCCCGCACCGCCTTCCGGCGTCACCCAGGTGATGATCTGGTAGGGGTCCTTGATGTCGCAGGTCTTGCAGTGGACGCAGTTGGCAGCGTTGATCTGCAGTCTGCGTTCGGCGCCGGTGCCGACCATTTCGTAGACGCCGGCTGGGCAGAAGCGCTCGCAGGGGTTGCCGTATTCTTCGGTGCATTTCGTCAGGCAGATCGAAGTGTCGGCGACCTGCAGGTGCACCGGCTGGTCTTCGTCGTGCTCGGTGGCGGCGAAGTAGACGCCGGCCAGGACGTCGCGCGGGGCGAGGGTGCGGTCGACGTAGTCGCGCTTGGGTGACTGCTGCTCGGCCAGTTTGGTCAGGGTGGAGTGGTCGGCCTTGTTGCGCCATGTCCAGGGCGAAGCGCCGCCGGTCAATGTCTCCCAGCCGGAGTTGAGCAGGCCGATCCACAGTCCTTTCTTGAAGCTCGGCTTGATATTGCGCACGCGCTTGAGTTCGGCCATCACCACCGATCCACGCAGTTTGGCGTCCCACCCCTCGGCCTTGAGCGAGCTGGCAGCGTGTTCTGCGGCCAACATGCCCGAGCGCAGCGCCTGATGGGTGCCCTTGATCTTCGGCACGTTGAGCAATCCGGCGGCATCACCGATCAGCAGCGCGCCGGGCATGTCGACCTTGGGCAGGGACTGCCAGCCGCCGCTGACGATGGCGCGCGCGCCTGCCGACAGGATGCTGCCGCCCTCCAGCAGCGGTTTGATCGTCGGATGATGCTTCCACTGCTGGAAGGCCTCGTACGGCTGGTACTTGGGGTCGCGGTAGTCGAGGCCGGAGACGTAGCCCAGTGCGACCTGGTCACCGGGCAGGTGGTACAGAAAACTGCCGCCATAAGTGTGGCTGTCGGCGGGCCAGCCGAGGCTGTGGACGATCTTCCCCGGCGTGCCGCGCCCCGCCGGCAGCTGCCAAAGCTCCTTTAGGCCGATCGAGTAGCTCTGTGGATCGGATTCGGCGTCAAGGTTGAAGCGTTTTACCAGCTGTTTGGTCAGATGGCCGCGGGCGCCCTCGGCGAGCACCGTCAGCTTGGCCTTGATGTCGATCCCTTGCGCATAGGTCGGCTTATGGCTGCCGTCCTTGGCCACGCCCATGTCGCCAATGCGCACGCCCGACACCGCGCCCGCTTCGTCGAACAGCATCTCGGCGGCGGCAAAGCCCGGGTAGATTTCGACACCCAGCGCCTCGGCCTGCGGTGCCAGCCAGGCGCACATCGCCCCGAGGCTCACGATGAAGTTGCCGTGGTTGTTCATCTGCGGCGGCACGATCGGCAGCTTCCAGCCGCCGCTTCGGGTCAGAAACCAGAACTCGTCCTGGCCGGCCGCCACGCATATCGGCGGCGGCGCGTCGCGCCAACCGGGCAGCAGCTCGTCAAGTGGCTGCGGTTCGATGACCGCTCCAGACAGGATGTGCGCCCCGATAGTCGAGGACTTTTCGATCACGCAGACCGATAGCTCGGGCTTCAGTTGCTTCAGTCGAATGGCGAACGCCAGCCCGGCGGGACCGGCGCCCACTGCGACGACGTCGTATTCCATGCAGTCGCGTTCGCTCATTGCACACCTGTCGCTGGTCGAATCAGGGGCCCGATTATAGGCGCCGACCTGCTGCCACGACGTGCCGACGGCGGACGATGCGCCTCGGCCATGGATAATAGGGCTTGCGCCCCACTCCCCGTTGACCATGAGCAGCCACGAAGACAACGCCCTGCGCCACGCCTCCCTGTGCCGACAGCTGCATCTGCTGGCCAGTGGCGAAATCACCTCCTTCCGGCTGGTGGACGCCTACCTGCAGGCGATTGAACGCGACAATCCGCGCTTGCGCGCCTTCTATTGCGTCGATGCCGAGGGCGCCCGCGCCGCTGCAAGGGCGTCGGACGCTCGCCGTCAGGCGGGCTCGGCGCTGGGCCGGCTCGATGGCGTCGCGATTGCCATCAAGGACAACCTCGATGTGGCGGGATTGCCCACTACGGCCGGTCTGGCTGCCCGCCGCACCCACCGTGCGGTCGCCGACGCGTTTGCGGTGGCGCGGCTGCGCGCGGCGGGCGCTGTGATTCTTGGCAAGACCGCGCTGGATGAGGCCGCGCTGGGTGCGATGGGCAGTAACGCGGCGTTCGGCAACGTCCCCAATCCGGTCCAGCCGACGCATGCTGCGGGCGGATCGTCGTCAGGTTCGGCGGTGGCGGTCGCGGCCGGGCTGTGCAGCGCCGCGCTGGGCAGCGACACGCTGGGGTCGCTGCGCATCCCAGCCGCCTTCTGCGACATTTTCGCGCTGCGCCCGACGCTGGGTGAGGTGTCCTGCAGCGGGCTGTGGCCAGCGTTGCCGCGTCTGGATGCCATCGGGCCGCTGACGCGATCGCTGGACGACTTGCCGGTCCTGCTGCAGGTGCTGGCCGGGCATGACCCATCCGATCCGCGCTCAAGACGCCGGCGGGTTCCACTGGCGCTCCCGGATTGGGAGCCCGCCCGCCTGCGCAGCGGTATTGCCTCAAACCTGGTGGCACTGGGTGCCGACGGGTCCGTCGTGACGGCCTTCCATAGCGCGCTGGAGCGCCTTCAACCGCTGCTCGGTGAGCGACGCGAGATCGCGCTGACCGATCTCGGGCTGACGCGACTGCGGCGGGCGGCGCTGATGATGATGGAGGCCGGACTCTCCACCGCCGACCCGGCTGACCTTGCGGAGCTGTCGGCGGATCGACGGCAGATGCTGGCCTACGCGGCCGGCAAGTCGGCAATTGACTACGCGCGGGCTGATCGTCAGCTCGACGCGGCGGTAGTTTCGATGCGCCGCATGTTTGACGGCATTGACGTGCTGCTGCTGCCGACGGTGCCGGTACCACCGCCGCTGCTGGGGTCGACCGAGCCCGCCAACCTGGCTGACTTTACGGCGCTGGCCAGCATCGCCGGCTGCCCGGCGCTCAGTCTGCCGCTGGGCCAAGGCATCGGTCTACAGCTTGTTGGCCCGCCGGGCAGCGATTTGCGCCTGCTGGAGCTGGGGCAGGTCACGGTGGCGTTGATCGAGGCGGTCGACGGCTAGTCCGTGACGCTGGCGCCGATCGCACTGCCCGGCGCCGAGCTGGCGTTCGATCCGGCGTTCCTTGCGCCGGTGGAAGCCGACGCGCTGCTGGCGCTGCTGCATGACTCGATCGCCTGGAGTCAGCACCGCATCCGCCTGTTCGGCCGCGAGCATCCGACGCCGCGGCTGAGTTGCTGGATTGGCGACCCGGGCGCCAGCTATGTTTACTCGCGAACCCGATTTGACCCGCAGCCCTGGCCGGTTGGATTGCCGGCCCTGCGCGCGCACATTGAGCGAGCCTGCGGCACGCGCTTCAACGCAGTCCTGGCTAATCTGTACCGGGATGGTGGTGACTGCATGGGTTGGCACGCTGATGACGAGCCCGAACTTGGCGCCCAGCCGGTGATCGCCTCGCTTAGCCTCGGTGCCACTCGACAGTTCCACCTGCGCGGCCGCAACGCCCCGACCCGGTTGCGTCTTTCGCTGGGTCACGGCAGCCTGCTGCTGATGCGCGGGTCTACCCAGCAGCACTATCAGCATGCCTTGCCGCGCACCGCCCGGCCGTGCGGCGTGCGTCTCAATCTGACCTTCCGGCGGATCATCAGGTTGAGCAAGTCGGTTGGCGGCTAAACGAGCCGCCACCGAAGTTATCCCGCATGTTTCATGAATTCGCGCGATGACCGCGCAGGATGTTGTTTGCACAGGAGATTTTCCGAAGGGGCGGCGTATCGGGCGCTACGACCGACTGAGGAAAATCTCCTGTGCGGACAACAGACAAGCGAGGGCGCGCGAGATTCATCAAACATGCGGGTTATGACCCGGAGCGGGATTTGTAGCAAGCTGCCGGCCCGTTTCACCCAGCAGCTGAACCGATGACTGACGCCAGCTTTGCCGACCGCATCGACTTTCTGATCCAGCTGGCGCGCCGACTGCATGCCTACGGCACTACCGCGCAGCGCCTGGAGGGGGCGGTTTGTGCGGTTGCCAAACGTCTGCAGCTGACCTGTGACCCATGGTCCAACCCGACCGGGCTGCTGCTGTCTCTCGCGGACGCCCGCGAGGGCCGGATGGGCGCGGAGACGACCCGCGTGATTCGCCTGGAACCGGGCGATATCGACTTGCGCAAGCTGTGCCAGGCCGACGACATCGCCGAGCGTGTGATGCGCGGTGAGCTCGGCTTGCATGAAGGCTCGTTGGCCCTGCAGGCGCTTGACCGCGCGCCCGGCCAGCGCGGCCGCTGGATGATGGTGCTCAGCTTCGGTCTGACGTCGGCCAGCGTCGCGGCCCTGCTGCGGACTGGTTGGGCGGCAATCATCACCGCAGCCTGTATTGGCTGGCTGATCGGCGCGCTGTCCCTGCTGGGCACCGGCCGGCCGCGACTGGCCGAGGCCCTGGACGCGCTATCGGCCCTGCTGGCGACCCTTATTGTGTTCGCAGTCGCCCACTACCTGGTGCCGCTGCCGCTGCAGTCGGTGGTGGTGTCGGCACTTATTGTCCTGCTGCCAGGGTTGGCGCTTACCAATGCAGTCTCGGAATTGTCAAGCCAGCACCTGGTTTCAGGTACGGCTCGTTTTGCAGGCGCCACCGCAATTTTGCTCAAGTTGACCTTCGGGACGGTCGCTGGGACGCAGATCGGCCATTTCCTGGGCTGGTCACCGGGCGACCCGCAGGTAGTCATCCAGCCAATTTGGCTGGAATGGCTGGCGCTGCTGATTGGCTCGTATGCGTTTGCCGTGCTGTTCCGCGCCGACCGTCGTGATTACCTTGTGGTCATGGCCTCGGCGTGGCTTGGTTATCTGACCACCCGCTATGCGGGCGCTGCACTGGGCAGCGAGGCCGGGGTTTTCATCGCCGGCCTGGTGGTGGGGGCGACGGCCAATCTATATGCGCGCACGTTCAACCGCCCCGGCGCGCTGGTGCGCGTGCCCGGCATCATTTTGCTGGTTCCCGGCAGCGTCGGATTTCGCAGTCTCAATCTGGCGCTCGAGCGTGACGTCCTGCTCAGCCTGGATACGGGCTTTGCGCTGGTCGCGCTGTTGATTTCCCTGGTGGCCGGACTGCTGTTTGGCAACCTGTTGGTGCCGGCGCGACACCATCTGTAGCACCAAGGCGGGCAGCGGCCGGCGGGGCGTTCACTCGCAGCAACGCTGCCATCTGACGCCCTTGGCCGGGCGAACGAACCCGTCTGGAATTCCGCGTGGCCTGCAAAGCGCATACTCGAGAACGCCGGCGACCATTTTTACGAAGGCGTCAATCGACCGGAACTCAGACTGCTGCGCGACTCCTGCGGTCGCGACACCGGCGATGCGGTGGCGGTTGAACGCGCGGCGACGAACTATCGGGCGGGCGTCATGCGCAGTGGCCAAAGTAACCGCCGAACCTGAAGCGACCGCGCTGGCCTGCAGCTTGGGAAAACCCAAGGCAGGCCAGGCGAGAGCGAACTCAGATCAGAAAGTCTTCCAGCTTCTTGCCGGCCGCGATCTCGGTTTCCAGCCAGTTCGAGCGCTTGCCCCGACCCGACCAGGTCTGGTCGGGATTGGCGGGGTTGCGATACTTTGCGGCGACTTTCTTGCGTCCACCATCGGCAGCCGAACCGCCCTTCGAAAGTCCAAAGAGCTCCTCGATGGTGTATCCCTCTTCCTTCGCAACGGCTGCGACCTTGCGCCGCACTGCGCCGATCTGCTCGCGAATCTTCTTCTTCTTCTGTTCGCCAGCGGCGATGATCAGTGCATCCAGCTCAGCCTGCGACATTTGGCTCAGATCAATTGACATATGGCTCACTCCGGTTGGGGGGTATTCGGGCAATCCCGCGGTTAATAGTATTGCAGGGTTTTCATGCTCTCGTAAATGGCAGATCCAACGAGGGCCCCCGGCGGCGTCACTTTCGTGGCTCCGCGCTGCACCTGGAGTGAAACAGCCAACCCCGCTTGCCCTTCGAGTGCGCCGCACGTATGTTGCGCATTGGGATTCCACTGCGACCTCTAACTGCCGACCATGGGCCTGCTCGACGAACTTGAACAGGAAGCCCAGCGCCAGCGCGCCGAGGATGACGAGCGGCGCGCTCATCTGGACGTGCGTGAAGTGCAGTGGCGGGAACGGATCGAGCCGAGCATGCGCGAGCTTGAGGTCTACCTCAGGCGGCTGACCGAGCAGCTCAGCTACCTCAAGCGGCGTGCCAGAGTGGTTTACAACGTGCCTGCCTACGGCGACGTGGTTGCCTACGTGGAGCCGGCCTACTCGCTCAGTGGGCGGGCACCGGCCAAGAACAGTTACGAGATCACGCTGGAATTCGCCGCCGTCATTGCCAGCGAAGAATGCCCGCTGCTGCAGGGCGAAACCGGAGCCCGGCTGAAGAGCGTGATCAGCGTCCTGCAGCAGCTTCGAATCAACGGCATGTCTGATGTGCGCAAGAACGTCAATGGCGAGATCGTCGGCGCGCGGGTGCAGGCCAAAGGCAAGATCCCGCTCGGGCTGCAGGTCAGCGCGGATCAGGAAAGCGGCGTGATCCGCCTCGCCTTCAGCAATCTCGAAGGGCTGGGGCAGAGTTCACGCACGTTCCGGGCCGATCAGCTGGACTCCACCTTTTTCGATTCGCTGGGTCGCTTCCTCGCCCGCGACGAGCTGACCTTTGCCCAGGAAGCCGTGGCCGACGACGTGCGGCGCCAGCTCAAGACGCGGATCCAGCGCGAAAACATCAAGCGCGAATGGGAGACCAAGCTCTCCCGGCAGCTGGCCGCCGACGAGTCGAAGGCGCTCGACAGCATGGATCCCTCGCTGCGGCCCGGCAGCCTGGTTGCGCGGCTCAAGCTTCTGTCCAAACGACTGATTGGCCGCTGATCCCCTGACCGCTTGAGCGTTCACGCGTTGCGGCGCAGCGGATCGCGCCGCGCGCCGCCATCAGTGGGTCAAATGCTCAGCGCTGCTCGACGCCCAGCCGCGCGAGCAACCCGTCTAGGTCAAGCGCTTCAGCTGCCGACTCGCGCCGGCCACGGTACTCGTAGGTGCCGGCCTGCAGGCCGCGTTCGGATATCACCACCCGATGCGGGACGCCAATCAGCTCGATGTCGGCAAACATGGCGCCGGGGCGCAAGCCGCGGTCGTCGACGCAGGTATCGATTCCTGCCGCCGTCAGTGTTTCGCACAGACGCTGTGCAGCCGCGTCGATGCTGCTGTCGCGTTTGGGATTGATGATGCAGATTGCCACCCGCCAGGGCGCCATCGGTTCCGGCCAGCAAATGCCGCTGGCGTCGTAGTTCTGTTCGATGGCGGCGGCGACGATGCGGCTCACGCCAATGCCGTAGCAACCCATGAACATGATCCGGGCTTTGCCAGCTTCGTCGAGCACGCTGGCGCCCATCGCCTCGGCGTATTTCTGCCCAAGCTGAAAGACGTGGCCGACCTCGATGCCGCGGGCGATGCCAAGCGTGCCCTGGCCGTCCGGCGAAGGATCGCCCACCCGTATCGTCCGCAGATCGTCCACGCGGGTGATCAGCGCATCGTCCCACGCGGTCACGATGTGTGCGCCCGACCGGTTCGCGCCACAGACGAAGTTCTTCAGCCGGCGTGCGGAGCGGTCAACCACAACCGAAACCGCCTGTGGCTGGGAGTCGGGGCTGACCCGGAGGAAGGGGCCGATGAACCCTGGCTCGCAGCCGAATGCCTGCTTGATCTCCTGGTCGGTGGCGAGCTTGAGTTCGCCGTCCGCGCCAACCGCCTTGGCCGCCTTCACCGGGTTGACTTCGTCGTCGCCACGCACGCACAGCGCCCACAGACCGCCGTGACCGTGCACGACGAGGGTTTTGACGCATTGCGCCGGCGCCACGCCCAACAGCGCCGAAACCTCGGCAATCGTCTTCTGCGTCGGTGTCGAATGGGCACCCTCGGGAAGGTGGGAAATCGGCGCCGGTGGCTCCAGATCGCCTGACTGGGCGGCCTCGACATTTGCGGCGTAGCTGGAGCCGTCGGAGAATGCGATCGCGTCCTCGCCGGAATCGGCCAGCACGTGAAACTCCTGCGAGGCGTCGCCGCCAATCGCTCCGGAGTCGGCTTTCACCGCGCGGAAGCCCAAGCCCAGGCGCTCGAAAATGCGGCTGTATGCGGCGTGCATGTTCCAGTACTCGCGATCAAGATCGGCAGCGTCGAGGTGGAAGGAGTAGGCGTCCTTCATCAGAAACTCGCGCGCGCGCATCGCGCCAAAGCGTGGCCGGATCTCGTCGCGGAACTTGGTCTGGATCTGGTAGAAATTGATCGGCAGCTGTTTGTAGGATTTCAGCTCGTTGCGGGCGAAGTCGGTGATCACTTCCTCGTGGGTTGGGCCATAGCAGAACTCGCCGTCCTTGCGATCGCGAATCTTCAGCAACTGGCCGCCGAACTTCTGCCAGCGGCCGGTTTCGTCCCACAGTTCTCGCGGCTGGATTGACGGCATCAGCAGCTCGATTGCGCCGGCGGCGTTCATTTCCTCGCGCACCACGGCCTCTACCTTGCGCAACACGCGCAGGCCCAGCGGCGACCAGGTATAGATGCCGGCGGCCAGCTTGCGCAGCATGCCGGCGCGCAGCATCAGCTGGTGACTGACGATCTCGGCGTCGGCGGGGGTTTCCTTGCTGGTGGCAAGATGGAATCGCGACAGGCGCATGAGGCAGGCATCCGGTGATAAGCCCACCATTCTAGCGAAGCGCCGCGGGCGGGGCTTCGTCAGCGACTACTATCGCCTTGATGGGCTGGAGCGGACGTCGTCAGCCTCGACCAAGCCAGTTCCCCGAAGCGCTTACTGCCGCGGCGCGATATCGCTCTCGCGGGGCAGGGTGTCCGGCACTGCGTTGGTTTCCGGATCAATCCGCACGGTTTCGTAGGGCCGATCCGGCGGCGGGCTGTCGCTGATCTGGGTACGCCCCTGGGCGTCCTTCCAGCGGTACACGGCCGGGGCATAGCGCGGCGAATTGGGATTCTGCTGCTGTACGCCCTCGGGCAGCAGGTCAGGCCGCTGATGCCAGACCCACGCCGCGGCCGCGCCCATCAGCAGCAGCGCGGCCAGCATGCCGGCAAGGAACTGGCGCATGGTCGATCAGTCGTCGCAGAGATTCTTGACCAGCTCCGTATGGCTGTTGATCGCCCGCTCCCGCGCCTCGGCATCCAGAGTTTCGGGCTGACCGTCGCCATCGGTGTCCATGCTGACGTCCGGCGCGGAATTGAGTACCTCGAGATTGCTGCGCGCCTGCAGGCACGCGTCTGACGGCGGCCCCTTTGGCTTGGCCTCATCTGGCTTTTCCTCGCCGTCGGTTTTGGCCTCGGCGTCGGCGTCGAGGCCGGCCACAGCGGGGGCCGCGGCAGGTGCTCCGGAGCGGACCGGATCGGCGGTCACCGCCCGGCGCTCGAAATCCACGCCTTCGGGCTTGGTGTCGGAATAGTGGGTGACGCCCTTCTCATCGGTCCAGCGGTAAAGCTCTTTGGCGCTGGTCGGAGCGGTGGCAAGCAGAAAGGCGATGATGACGCCGGCACTCAACAACATTCGCTGGGACATGGGACGGCTCCGGAGGACGATGCGTTACTACAGCACCGCGCAGCCAGACTGGCAAGGAAGTTGGCTGGGGTACACTCGGCGTCACTTCCGGACGCGCGCCCATGATCAGCAGCGACGAACCGCCGGCGCGACCCGCGCGCGGAATCTATCTGTTGCCCAACCTGTTCACCACGGGCGGGCTGTTCGCTGGCTTCTACGCCATCATCGCCGCATCCTCCGGCGATTACGTCGCTGCCTGCATTGCGGTATTTGTGGCCGGAGTGCTGGACGGCATCGATGGCCGGGTTGCGCGGATGACCGGTACGCAGACCGAGTTCGGCACCCAATACGACTCGCTGGCTGATCTGGTCAGCTTCGGAATGGCGCCGGCGCTGGTGATGTATCACTGGTCGCTGTCGACGCTCAAGCTCGATGGGCCGGTATGGGGCAAGGTTGGCTGGTCAGTCGCCTTCCTTTACGCGGCGTGCGCGGCCCTGCGGCTGGCGCGCTTCAACACCCAGGTTGGAGTAGTCGACAAGCGCTGGTTCATCGGCCTGGCCAGCCCCGCGGCTGCCGGCCTGATGATGGCCTTCATCTGGACCATGAATGTGCTCGGCTACGCCGGCGGCAGCGTCACTGCGCTGGCCCTCGCGGTGACTGTCATCGCCGCCCTGCTGATGGTCAGCCGGATCCGCTACACCAGCTTCAAGTCGCTGCCGCTCGCTGATCGGGTGCCGTTTGTTGCCATGCTGCTGGCGGTCGGCGTGTTCGTTGCGCTGGCGATTGATCCGCCGCGTGTTCTGCTGGCCATCGTGGTGCTGTACGTGCTGTCGGGTCCGCTGCAGTGGCTGGTCGGCCGGGTACGGCGCGCACGGTCCCGCGGCACGCCGACGGAGCCGTGAGCGGGATGGCGAACGCTGTGCCGCGCGATGCTGGCGCCGGACTGCCGGTGGATTTCCTGCCGATCCTGGCCGAAGTCAGCCAGCAGCTGGCGGTGTCGGTCGATCTGGAGCGCACCCTGCGCGACTCAGTGGCCTTCATCACCGACTACATGCGCGCCGAAGCGGCGGCGGTGTTCCTGCTCGATGCGAGCGGGGCGACCCTGCAGTGCCGCGCCTGCGTTGGACCGGTCGACATCCTCGGGCTGCGGATTCCGGCCGATGCCGGCATCGTCGGGCGGGCGGTGGCGCTGAACGCCTGTCAGATGGTCCGCGACGCCAGCCAGGATCCGGACTTCTCCGCCAAGGTCGACGCCAACACCGGCTTTGTCACCCGCAGCGTACTGTGCGCGCCGCTGACCACCGCGCAGGGCGCGATCGGTGCGATCGAGATCATCAACAAGCGTGATGGCGGGCTGTTCGATGATGTCGACCGGGACGCGCTGCGGCTGCTGGCCGCGCCGACTGCGCTGGCACTCAACATCGCCCGGATGGCCGGGGAGCTGGTCGAGCAGAGCCGCATCCAGCGCGAGCTGAGCATGGCGCGTCGGCTGCAGCGCTCACTGTTGCCCAAGCGTCGGCGCGGCGGCTATCCGCTGCGGGCACTCAACCTGCCGGCGCAGGAGATATCCGGCGATTTCTATGATTTCTTCGACCTGCCCGACGGCCGCATCGCCTTCACACTGGGCGATGTCGCCGGCAAGGGCCTGGATGCCGCGTTTCTCATGGTTCGCTGCGCGAGCCTGCTGCGCTGGGCCGGCAAGGAGGGACTGCCGCCCAGCGAGTGGATGGCGCGCGCCAACGACGAGCTGCGCGAGGCGATCCCACCCGGCATGTTCGTCTGCGCGGTGGCCGGCTACTTTGATCCAGCGCTGCGCACCGTGATCTGGGCGAATGCCGGATTCCCGCCGCTGCTGCGGATTGCTCAGGACGGCAGCGTCGAGCGACTCGCGGCCGAGGGCCCGCCGCTGGGCATCCTGGCCAACATGCAGTTTCCCGAACAGCAGTGCGACGTGGCCGGTGCAGCGCTCTACATGTTTTCCGATGGCGTCACCGACGTACGTGATGCGCACGGCCAGACGCTCGATCTGGACGGCGTCGAGCTGGCCCTGACAGAGTACGCTGCGCGCTCGCCGGAGGCGCGTCTGCGGCGTCTGGTGCGCCGGCTGCGCGAGCTGCGGGTCACCGACGACATCACCGTGATGTTGATCGAAGGCGGCAAGGCCGGCGTCCGCCACGTTCTTGACCACCAGTTCCAGGCCCAACCGGCGGCCCTGGCGGGTATGCGCCATCGACTGGGCGAGGTGCTGTTGGCCAGCGGTGCCAGCGTCGATCAGCGTCAGACGCTGGTGCTGGCGCTGGACGAGGCGGCCAGCAACATCATCCGGCATGCCTACGGCGGACCGTGCGACAGCACCATCCGGCTCGGAGTCTGGCAGGATGGCGACAGCCTGCGCTTCGAGCTGCACGATGATGCGCCGGCCATCGATCCGCAGCGCGTGCGACCGCGCGACCTGGGCGAATGTCGGCCCGGTGGCCTGGGGGTCAACATCATCGATGCCGCGATGGATTCGTGGTCGCTGCAGCCAGAGCCGGGCGGTGGCAATCGAATGGTTATGCTGAAGCGTCTGCGCGGACAAGACGTCGACGCTGCGCTGCAACAGGCGTGATCCGGTAACTCACAGGGGGAAGCGATGAAGCACTGCAATACCGAGATCGACGGCGAGTTCCGGGTCGTCAAGCTGGCCGGCGAAGTTGACATGTCGTGGTCGCAGGAGGTCCGGGCGGCGGTGCTGGAGGCGCTGAAAAAATCGAACAAGGTTGCGGTCCATCTGGCTGCCGTCACCTACATCGATTCCTCAGGCATCGCAGCGCTGGTCGAAGGCTTCCAGAATGCGCGCGGACGCGGTCAGACCTTCCTGCTGCTGGAGACCTCCAGCGCCGTCCAGGCCGTGCTCAAGCTGGCGCGGCTGGACAAGGTCTTCACGCTGCGCGACAGCCTGCCGGTCTAGCGACGCCCGCGTGGAACGCCTGCTGCGACCGCTGGAGCGACTTGGCCGCCGCACCACCCAGGTGGTCGGTGATGTCGGCTACGCCGGCATGCTGCTGGTCGAAAGCATTCATCTGACCCTGTTTGGCTGGCGCCGCGGTCAGCCGGTGCGACTGCGCATGATTGCCGAGCAGATGCGCCAGGTCGGCGTGGATGCGATCCCGATTGTCTGCCTGCTGTCGTTCACGATCGGCGTGATGCTTGCTATCCAGTTCATCTCCGCGCTGCGTGAATTCGGCGCCGAGGCGCAGGTGGTGGTGGCGGCAGCCAAGTCGATCACCCGCGAGTTCGGCGCGCTCATCACTGGCATCGTGGTCGCCGGCCGCTCCGGCTCGGCATTCGCCGCTCGGCTGGGCTCGATGGTGGTGTCGCAGGAGGTCGACGCGATGGCAGTGATCGGCATTGAGCCAGTGCGCTACCTGGTCGCTCCGGCACTGATCGCCATGCTGATCATGATGCCCGTGCTGACCATCCTGGCCGATGTCGCCGCCCTGATCGGCGCTGGTGTTTATGCGGCCGGACCGCTGCAGATGAGCCTCGGGGCCTATCTGTCGCAGACCCTGCTGGTGCTTGAGCCGCGCGACCTGTGGGAAGGGTTGTCAAAGTCAGTGGTGTTTGCGCTGCTGATCACCCTGATAGGCACCAGCACCGGTTTTTCTGTGACCGGCGGCGCCGAGGGCGTGGGCCGCTCGACGACCCGCGCCGTGGTGGCCTCGATCAGCGCGCTGGTCGTGGCCGACATGATCTTCTCGTTCTTCCTCAATCGCTGAGGCAGCCTGATGCACACGGCCGTCGAACCGATCATCGAGGTCAACGGGCTGGAGGCCTACTACGGTCGTCGGCGCATCCTGCACGGCGTTGATTTCCGGGTAATGCCGGGCGAAATCCGCGTGATAATGGGCGGTTCGGGCTCCGGTAAGAGCACGCTGTTGCGCCATTTGCTTGGTCTGCAGCGGCCGGTGCGCGGTGTGGTCAAGCTGCTTGGCACCGATCTTGGAAAAGCGACCTCGAATGCGCGCGTGGCGCTGCGTCGGCAGCTCGGCGTGAGCTTCCAGGGCGGCGCGCTGTTCACCTCGATGACCGTTGGCGAAAACGTCGCGCTGCCGCTGCGCGAGCACACCGATCTTGACGAGAACACGATCCGGATCATGAGCCGGCTCAAGCTCGAAGTGGTCAATCTGGGTGGCTTCCAGGACCTCATGCCAAGCCAGCTCTCCGGCGGCATGATCAAGCGCGCGGCGCTGGCCCGGGCCATCGTCATGGATCCCAAGCTGCTGTTCTTCGACGAGCCCTCGGCCGGACTTGACCCGGTGGTATCGGCCGAGCTCGACGAGCTGATCCTGCAGCTGCGGGATGCCCTGCGGATGACGATTGTGGTTGTGACCCACGAGCTGGAATCCGCTTTCAAGATCGCCGACACCATCACTGTGCTGGATCACGGCAACGTTCTGCTGACCGGCAGCGTCGCCGACGTGAAAGCCTGCGACAACGAACGCATCCAGGACCTTCTGCATCGCCGACCGCGCGAGGTGGAGGTGGATGTGGATGCGTATTTGCGGCGGTTGACGGAGGAGGAGGTATGAAAGGGGGCAAGGTTTCGTCGGCCTCAGCCGCGGACGCCGACGCGTCAGTCCGGCGCAGCCCGCAATCCAGTGCTGTTCGCGTCTGTCGCTTGTCGTTGCGCGCTCGCAGGGTTTCGTCGGCTTCGGTGCTTCGCACCCGCCTTCGCTGCGCTCGGTCAGCGGCCGCCGAGTCACTTCTCTTTGGGTGGTCAAAGAGAAGTAAGCAGGAGAACGGCCACCCCGGTTTCGCGCGCGCGCTTCCTGCGCGCGCGCCTGCGGGCCTGATCTCCCGCCCGCCGCCGCTGCACAGGGGCCGCGAGAGCGAACAGCCGGCAAGCTGGGAGGCTGCTGGTTTTGCTGCTGCCCTTGTCGTCGTAGAGCCGAGCTTGCTCGGCTGCTGTGAGTGGGGTCGCGCAGCGGAGCAAGCTCCGCTCTACAAGCGCTTCCAGAGCGCAGCTGCTGCTCTTGCCTGCGGGTCCCGCACATCGCGCCAAGCAGCGCAGCTGGCAGTCGGGGAGCGGCGCCATTGTTTGATGCCGGGGATGGCCGGGTTTGACGCCGGCCGACTGCTGGCGGGCAGCGCAGGGCACGCCGCGCAGCGCCGCGCGATGTCCGGGTCGCCTGCTCTTTGGTTACGCTCTCTTGGCGAGACAAGAAGAAGTGACTCGGCCACCGCTGAGGTGGACGACACGCTGCGACACCGCCGAGAAAGGCGAGTGAAGCCAAATGCACCGAATTCCAGCTCAGCCGCATGCCGGCCGGTTGCGCGCCCGCCGCCGGGCCGAAATGACCCATTCGCACCAGGCCCGGACCGCTCATGAAACGCGACAACATCAACTACGTACTGGTCGGCGTGACCGTGCTGGTCGGACTTGGCATCCTGCTCTCGACGCTGGCGGCAATCACCGGTCGCGGCGGGGTCACGACCAGTTACTACGTGCAGTTCACCAACGTGGCGGGCCTGCGGTTTGGTGCACCGGTCTACTACGAGGGTTACAAGGTCGGGCAGATTCTGGGCATCGAGCCGCAGCGTGGCGACGGCCGGACCCGCTACCGGGTGGAGCTGGGGGTGCGCTCGGATTGGCCGATTCCGGCCGACAGCGTGGCCCAGCGTCAGGCTTCAGGCCTGCTTGCCGACATGGCGATCGGCATCCGCGAGGGCCAAAGCGGGCAACCGCTGCCGGCCGGCGGTGAGCTGGTCGGTGAGGAGGGCGGCGACGTGTTCGCGGCCATGAACGAGCTGGCTGGCGAGCTGACGGTGCTGTCCAAGGAGCGCATCCGGCCGCTGATCGAGACCCTGGCGCTGCGCGTCGACTCACTTGGCGCAACCCTGGACGAGGGTGCACCGACCCTGGTGCTGGAGTCACAGCGACTGCTGGAGCGGCTCAACAGGGCGGCGGATTCGATCAACGCCGTGCTCGACCAGCCCAATCGCGAGGCGATTGCCGACACGCTGCAGGACGTGCGCAGCCTTGCCGGCGAGCTGAAGTCGACCCAGGCGCGTGCCGATGCGCTGCTGCTCACATTGAATGAGACGGTGGATGAGAACCGCCCAGGGCTGCGGCAGTCGGTGCAGGATATCGAGCGCACGATCGGCACGATTGCCCAGCGCATCGATTCCATCACCCACCATCTGGAGTCTTCGAGCCGCAATTTCGACGAATTCAGCCGGGAGATTCGGCGCAGTCCGAATCGGCTGCTTTTCACCGCGCCACAGGACCAGGTGGAGAATTGAGCATGCGCCGCATCAGCAGCATCATTCTGGTGGCATTCGCGCTGGCCGGTTGCGCGGCGACGCCGGGTATTCCTGACACGACCTATTTCCGGCTGCCGCCAAGCGCACCGGTTGCCGCGCTGGCGACGCCGCTGTTCGAGCACCCGATCAGCGTCGATACCCTGATTGCCGATGGCCTGTACTCCGATCAGGCGCTGATCTACAGCCTTGACCCCGATGGCGCGCGGCTGCGTGCCTACCACTACCAGCTGTGGGTCGATCCGCCGGTGCGGATGCTGCAGCGGCGATTAATCGGCGTTCTGCGCGACATCAACGCGTCCAGCGTGGTCGCCGACCGGTTGCCGTCGCAGACCACCCGGCTGCGGGTAAGCGGGCGCATTGACCGGTTCGAGCGGGTGCGACGGGCGAGCGGCTGGGTGGCCGTCGCGAATCTGCACCTGCGCGTCGAAGGGGTCGATGATTCCGGCGTGCCGTTGCTGCTGCGCGACTACACCCACGAAGAGCCTGCCGACGGCGACTCGGTGCGTGATTCAGTGCAAGCGATGAGTACAGCGCTGGACCGCATTCTGGCCGACTTCCTGCGCGATCTGCAGACGGCGGCGAGGCGTGGCTGAAGCCGCCGCCCCGAACTGGAGTTCAAGCCAGCGGCGTCTGCTGCACGCCATGGGCTATCAGCTGCTGCGGCGACCGGCGCCAGCGGGTCCGGCGTCGCCGTTGCTGTCTCCGCAGTCGGCGCTGGTGCGTAAGCGGCTGTTGGTTGGGCTACCGCATGCACTGCCCGCTGAAGGCTCCTCTGCCGCGTCGCTGCTGGCTGCCGTCCTGCGCGGCGCGGGACTCGCGCCGGGCCACGTCGACGTTCGGCAGTCGCTCACGCTCGGTCAGGAGTTGGACCTGGATTTGCCGCCACTGGCGCAGCTGGCGGCCAGCCCGGCCGCGCGCCGCGCGCTGTGGCCGGCGCTGCGAGCGCTGCGCCGCCGTCTGCGTGGCGCCGCACCCCCGTGAGCGCCCAGCTGCGTCCCGGCCCGGCGGTCGCGCAGCTGCGGGCCATGCAGGATCGCGACCTGGCCTACGTGCTGGCGATCGAGGCATCGGCCTATATGTTTCCGTGGTCGATCGGCGTGTTCCGGGATTGCCTGCGCGCCGGCTACGGCTGCTGGGTGCTGGAATCCGAGCAGGACGACATTGTTGGCTATGCGGTGCTCAGCGTTGCCGCCGGTGAGGCACATCTGCTCAATGTTTGCGTAGCGCCAGCGGCGCAGCGGCGGGGCCACGGTCGGCGCCTGGTGCTGCGCATGCTGGATGTCGCGCGCTGGCACGGCGCGGAGCGGTTGTTTCTGGAGGTGCGTCCGTCCAACCCGGTGGCCATCGAGCTGTACCGGTCGCTCGACTTTGCGGAGATCGGCCGTCGGCCGCGCTACTACCCGGCCCCAGGCGGCCGCGAGGACGCCATCGTGATGGGCCGCGAGTTGTCTCCGCCCGTCGTCAAGGCGGGCGGCGGCTGAGGCTGCAGGCGCTCAAGGCCTCGGCGTGAAAACTCCGGCGCGCTTGGCGGCGGGGCGCTCGGCCAGCCGCTTGCGATACTTCAGCAGGGTCGGGATATCGTCCAGCGCCCGGGTCAGGTAGAGCAGCTGGATGGCGTGGCCAAGCACGATGTCGGGCAGGGTGAAGCGCTCGCCCAGCAGGTAGTCATTGACTTCGATATGGCGCGACAGCCGGATCAGCAGCGGCAGCAGAGCGGCCTGGGCATCCTTCCGCTTGGCCTCGTCGGGAGCCAGTGCGGCATAGCGGAACACTAGAAAAGTGGCGGAATCGAAGGTCGATGCCGCGAAGAACAGCCAAGACAGATAGGCGCCGCGCTCCGGCGATGCCAGCGGCACGGTGAGCCCGGCCTCCGGGCGCTGCTCAGCCAGTGACTGGCAGATCGCGACGGACTCCCAGCGCCATTGACCATCGATCTCAACCGCCGGAACCAGCCCGAAAGGATGCCGACCAAGATGCGCTTCACGGCGATGTTCGCCGCCGGCGAAGTCGAGCTTGTGCTCCTCGATTTCGATCCCAAGCTCGTGCGACAGCCAGCGAACGCGGGCGCTGCGGTCAAAAGGGACAAATGAATGCAGGACTATTCGGCTCGTCATGTTTTCGGCATGCGGCTGCGTGGATCCCGATTGTCCGCCACCGGGCGTTTGTCGCCAAGCGGTAAATGTCAGCGCTCGGCGAGGCGCGTGCGCTGCTCGATCAAGGCGTCGCGCTGGCGACTCCAGTCGACCAGCCGCTGACGTTCCTGGACAACGACCGCGGCAGGCGCGTTGGCGACAAAGGTCGAACTGGCCAGCTTGCCTTCGCACTTGCTGATTTCGACGCTTATGCGCTTGATCTCCTTGTCCAGCCGCAGGCGCTCGGCAGCGAGGTCGACCAGGCCGGCCAGCGGCACGAACAGCGTCATCTCGGTTGACAGCACGGCCACTGCAGACGGCGGAACCTGCATATCGTCAACGATGGCGCCGAGATACCGGCATCGCGTCAGGAACTCGATCTCGCCGGTGAATTCGGTGACCAGCGACTGCTGGTAGGCGGTTCCGCCCCTGATCCAGAGCTCGGCGGGTTTCAATGGCGCAACGCCCAGCTCCGAGCGCACCCGCCGCAGTGCTGACACGGCTTCTCGAAGCAGGTTGGCCTTTTCACCCGCCACGCAATCATGCGGAATCGCTCCGAGCGGAAAGCGCGTGCTCGGATAGGCTGCCTCAACCAGGAACTGCCGCGACTCTCCCGTCAGTGGCTTCAATTCCTGCCAGATTTCCTCGGTAACGAATGGCGCGACGGGATGCAGCAGCCGCAGCGTTGCCTCCAGCGTGCCGATCAGCGTCTGCTGGATGGCGATTTTCGCCGGCAGGTTGTGTCCCTGCAGCGCCGGCTTGGCAAACTCAATGAACCAGTCGCAAAGCGAGTTCCAGGCAAACTCGTAGATGGCCTGGGAGGCAAGGTCGAACCGGTACTCGTCAATCGCCGTCTCGACCAGATTGATCGTCGAATTGAGCTCGCCAACGATCCAGTGCTCGACCGGCGAGCGAGGATTGAGAAGCGGGAGGTCTGCGCGGGTTCCGCGCTCGATCATGTCGGCTGTGAAGCCCTCGCAGTTCATCAGCACAAACCGCGCCGCATTCCACAGCTTGTTGCAGAAGTTCTTGTAGCCCTCGCAGCGATTGAGATCGAACTTGATGTCGCGCCCGTGGCTGGCGAGCGAGGCGAAGGTGAAGCGCAGGGCGTCGGCGCCGAACGCCGGGATGCCGTCGGGAAACTCCTTGCGCGTCGCTTTCTCGATCTTCGGCGCGTCGGTCGGCTTCAGCAGTCCGCTGGTGCGCTTGGCGACCAGATCATCGAGGCTGATGCCGTCGATCAGATCGATCGGGTCGAGCACGTTGCCCTTCGACTTCGACATCTTCTGGCCCAGGCTGTCGCGCACCAGGCCGGTGATGTAGACGTCGCGAAACGGCACCTGACCGGTGAAGTGGTCGGTCATCATGATCATCCGGGCGACCCAGAAGAAGATGATGTCGAAGCCGGTGACCAGCACCGATGTCGGCAGGCGCTTGGCGAAATCGTAGGCCACCATGGCGTCGGCATTCGGCCAGCCGAGCGTCGAATGCGACCACAGCGCAGAGGAGAACCAGGTCTCCAGCACGTCAGGGTCGCGCCGCAGGGCGGGTCTCGACCCGCCGCCATCCGCACCCCGTAGAGCGGAGCTTGCTCCGCTGCTGTCAGCACCCCGTAGAGCGGAGCTTGCTCCGCTGCTGTCCGTGGTCTGCCGAGCAAGCTCGGCACTACGGGCAGCGGTTGCCTGATCGTCAGGGGCGGCGGCTGCCTGATCGCCCCGTAGAGCGGAGCTTGCTCCGCTGCTCTCAGCACCCCGTAGAGCGGAGCTTGCTCCGCTGCTGTCGGTGGTCTGCCGAGCAAGCTCGGCACTACGGATCGCCTCCTCTTCGCTGCGCGCGACGTAGATGTTGCCGGCCTCGTCGTACCACGCCGGGATTCGATGTCCCCACCACAGCTGGCGCGAGATGCACCAGTCCTGGATGTTCGCCATCCAGTGCCGGTAGGTGTTGATCCAGTTCGGCGGCACGAAGCGCACCTCGCCGGGCTGCCCATCGATTCCCTCAACCAGCTCAAGCCCGCGCGTGCCCAGCGCCTCCATCTTCACGAACCACTGGTGGGTGAGGTAGGGCTCGATCACCTGGCCGGTGCGGTCTCCGCGCGGCACCTGCAGCTTGTGCGGCTTCTCGTCGATCAGCAGGCCCTGCTCGACCAGCTCGGCGAGCACAGCCTTGCGCGCGACATAGCGATCCAGCCCGCGAAAGCGCTCCGGCGCGGCCTCATTTAGGGTCGCCACCGGTGTGAAAATGTTGATCATCGGCAGCCCATGCCGCTGGCCCACCGCGTAGTCATTGAAGTCATGCGCCGGCGTCACCTTGACGCAGCCGGTGCCGAACTCACGATCCACGTAGTCGTCAGCGATGATTGGGATCTCGCGGTCGCACAGCGGCAGACGCACGGACCTGCCGATCAGGTGGGCGTAACGCTGGTCCTCGGGATGCACCATCACCGCGACGTCGCCGAGCAGCGTTTCCGGGCGCGTGGTGGCCACCACCAGCTGGCCGCTGCCGTCGGCCTGAACTGCATCAACCAGAGGGTAGGCAATCGACCACAGGAAGCCGTCCTCTTCTTCGCTGATGACTTCCAGATCGGAGATCGCCGTCTTCAGCACCGGATCCCAGTTCACCAGCCGCTGGCCGCGATAGATCAGGCCCTCCTCATGCAGGCGGACGAAGGTTTCGGTGACTGCGTTCGACAGGCCCGCGTCCATGGTGAAGCGCTCGCGCGACCAGTCGGCCGAGGCGCCGAGGCGACGCATCTGGCGGGTGATGGTGTCGCCGGACTGCTGCTTCCACTCCCAGACCTTGCCGATGAAGGCCTCGCGACCCAGCGTGTCGCGGGTCTCGCCGCGGCCCTCCAGCTGCAGATTGCGGCCGACCACCATCTCGGTGGCGATGCCGGCATGGTCGGTGCCGACCTGCCACAGCGTGTCAAAGCCGCGCATCCGGTGATAGCGGATCAACGTGTCCATCAGCGTGTGCTGAAACGCATGGCCCATGTGCAGGGTGCCGGTGACATTCGGCGGCGGCAGCATGATGGTGTAAGGGGTGCCGACACCCGATGGCTTGAACGCGCCAGCGGCTTCCCAGGCGGGATACCAGCGGGCTTCGATGGCGGCAGGTTCGAAAGACTTTTCCATCGGGACTAGGGACTCGGGACTCGGAAGGGAGTGGGGCAGGGCTGAGGCGGCAGCGGTCTGGGCTCAGGAGCGCGGCGACCTGCTCCACTAGAGCCCTGACCTCTGACCTCTGAGCCGGCAAACATCTACATATCGTGCTTGTGCATATCGAACCCGCGCGCCACGTACTCGCGCCAGCGCTGACGCAAGGGCTCACGCGCGGAGGGGTCGGCGGGCACGACTTCCAGCACCCGTTCGCACACGCCGCGATGGGCGGCGTCACGCAGATTGATCACCAGCGGCCGGTCGGGCGCATCGACGTCCGGCGTGGCGATCAGGATCGGCGTGATGTCGTCTTCTTCGTCGCGGCCGGCAATCTGATGCGGCAGATAGATCGCCTCGCCGAACGCCCATAGCGCATCGTCCAGCGCTTCGGCCTGCGACGGATCGCGAGCAAGGATGAGCAGGGCTTTGCCGCTGTCGTAACTGCGGCGCGCCAATTCGCACACCAGCTGCAGCGGGTCAGCGCGAAAGCGTGGTTTCGCGATGACGTAGAAGTCAGCCCGCATGACTGCCGCCTAGGCGATACGGTCCATCAGCCATTGCGTCAACAAGCCCACTGGTCGGCCAGTGGCATAGCCCTTGCGACCTTCGTCCCAGCCGGAGCCGGCGATGTCCAGGTGGGCCCAGCGCTGGCCTTCGGTGAAGCGCGACAGGAAACAGCCGGCGGTGATCGCACCGCCCCACTTGCTGCCGATGTTGGCCATGTCGGCAAAGGCCGAGTCGAGACCGGACTGGTACTCGTCCCACAGCGGCAGGCGCCAGGCGCGGTCGCCGGCGGTCTCGCCAGCTGCGAGCAGCTCGGCGGCGAGGTCGTCGTGTTTGCTCATCAGGCCGCTGGCATGCTTGCCCAGGGCAATCACGCAGGCGCCGGTGAGCGTAGCCACGTCGATCAGCGCCGCCGGCTCGAAGCGTTGCGCGTAGGTCAGCGCGTCGCACAGGATCAGCCGGCCCTCGGCATCGGTGTTAAGCACTTCGATGGTCTTGCCGGACATCGAGGTGAGCACGTCGGACGGGCGGTAGCTGGCGCCGTCGGGCATGTTCTCGACCGCCGCGACCACGACGACCAGGTTGACCGCCAGCTTTGCCTCAACCGCCGCGCGGAACGTGCCGAGCACGGTGGCTGCGCCGCACATGTCGAATTTCATTTCCTCGATGCCGCCAGTCACCTTGAGGTTGAGGCCACCGGAGTCAAACGTGATGCCCTTGCCAACCAGCACGCTGGGCTTGGTTTGGCCACCATTGCGGTACTCCAGCACGATCAGCTTCGGCGCGTTGGCCGAACCGCGCGCCACCGCCAGCAGGGAGCCCATGCCAAGCGTCTCCATCTGCTCTCGCTCGAGCACTTCGCAGCGCACGCCGGCATGCTCTGCGGCCAACTCCTGCGCCTGTGCGGCCAGATACTCGGGATTGCAGATGTTTGGCGGCAGGTTGCCGAGTTCGCGGGCAAAGCGGACGCCGGCGGCGATGCCGACCGCCTGGTCCAGCGTGGCCTGCAGCTCGGCCGGTGCCTCGTGGCTGAATTCGATCAGGGCCTCAGTGCTGCCGTTGCGGCGGGTCGCCGTGTAGCGATAGCTGACCTGCTCGGCTGCCAGCACCGACTGGCGCAGCTGCCAGGCGGCGTCGCGCCCGTCGACCTTGAGCGTGGTCAAGGTTGAATGGGCGCGCTTGACCGGCGTGTTCTTGAGCGCCTTGCAGGCATCGGCCACCAGCTTCAGGTAGCGCGCCGCACTCAGTGCGCCGGCCGGACCGGCTCCGACCAGCAGCAGGCGCGGCGTGGTGACGCCGGGCAGGCGGTGCAGCAGCAGGTGACGACCGGCCTTGCCCGACACATCGCCCGATCCGATCAGTGCGCTGATGCGACCGGCAGACGCGCTGTCGACCGCGGCAGCGGCCGGCGACAGGCTGCCGTCCTCGTAGATGGCAGCAATCAGACAGTCGGCGTCAAAGGAGGCAGCGGGCGCTGTCGAAAGGCGGTGATTCAGCATGATGGCTTTTCCGGGATGCGAAGCGGGGCGATACTGGGGGCGGCCGTAGCCCGCGCGGCCCAGCGATTGCGAACGACCAGATTCTACCAGCCTCGCCCTGTCAGCCCAGTCCTGGCAGTCCCCTTTTCCCAGACCCGCCGCTGGCTCCCGCAGGGACCTGCCGCGCTTCGGACCCGCTTGCGCAAGATTGATCGCTACGTCCTGTCCGAACTGTTCGGCAGTTTTGCCGCCAGCCTGGTCGTGCTGGTGATGGTAAGCATGGGTGGGCTGCTGGCCGATCTGCTGGGCCGGATCGCGCGCGGCAAGGTGCCGGCCTCTCTGCTGCTGTCGCAGCTCGGTCTGCGGGCGTTGGATGCCCTGCCGCTGCTGCTGCCGCTGGCCCTGTTTCTGGGCGTGCTGCTGGCGGTCGGGCGGCTGTATCGCGACAGCGAAATGGCGGTGCTGGCGTCGATCGGCCTGGGGTCGCGCGCGCTGCTGCGGCCGCTGCTGCTCCTGGCGCTGCCGGTGGTTGCGCTGGTCGCTGCGGTGTCCCTCTGGGCCTCGCCGCTGGCGCTGGAAACCTCCAAGCGGATGATCGACAACGCCAATCGCTCGCTGCTGGTGGCCGGGCTGGAGCCAGGCCGATTCATCGAGCTGCCCGGCCGTCACAGCGTGATCTACCTCGGCGGAATGAGTGATGACGGCAGCACCTTCCAGCGCCTCTTCGTGCACTCCGAACGTGACGGGCGGATTGACGTGGTGACGGCGCGCCAAGGTCAGCTGTTCAGCGAAAGTCTGGGTGAAGAGCGCTATCTGGCGCTGGATGAGGGCTTCCGGGTCGAAGGCGTGCCAGGACAGGACGACTTCCGCATGATGCGCTTCACGCGCAACGAGATCCGCGTGCCCGACAGTGAGGAGGCTGCCGTAGGGTCGGAGCCGCAGCGGCGCGACAGTCTGAGCCTGCTGCAGCGCCGAGGCGCGGAGGATCTCGCCGAACTGCACCGTCGAATCGGCGCGCCGCTGGCAGCGCTCATTCTCGCCGTGCTGGCCCTGCCGCTGGCGCGCACGCCGCCGCGCGCGACCCGTTACGGCGTGCTGCTGCTCGGTGTGCTTGCCTACGTGGTGTATCAAAATCTTATGGTCCTCGGCCAGTCCTGGCTGGCCGATGGCAGCCTGCCGCTTGCAGCTGGACTGTGGTGGCTGCATCTGCCGGTGCTGCTGTTGACCCTCTGGCTGGTTGCCCGTGACGGCACCCTGGGTCGGAGGCGTCGATGAGCGGCGTCTGGCTGCGCCGCAGCGATCTGCTGGTCGGCCGGACCGTGCTTGGGGCAATCGCCCTGGCCGGCGGCGTACTGCTGGGTTTTGACGTCATCGCCGCCTTCGCGAGCGAACTCGGCGACATTGGGCAGGGCGAGTACAGCACCGCCAACGCGTTGATTTACATCGCCTACACGGTACCGCGGCGTGCCTACATGCTGTTTCCCACCGCGGCCGTGATCGGCTGTTTGCTGGGACTTGGCGCGCTGGCCGCCACCTCCGAGCTGACCGCGCTGCGGGCGGCCGGCATATCCCGGCTGCGGATCGCGCTGGCAGCGGGCGGCACCGTGGCGATCCTGCTGCTGGTGATGATGGCATCGGCCGAGACGCTGGGCCCGGAGGGCGAGCAGCGCGCCCAGGCACTGCGGGTGGGCGCGAGTTCGAAGGACATCGGGCTGGCCCGCTGGTCTGGCCTCTGGGCCCGCGAGGGCGACACCTTTCTGAACGCCCGTTCCGGCCGCATCCGCGGCCGCGACAGCGCGGCCTACGTCGAGTTGGCGCAGGTCCGGCTGTACGAGTTCGATGCCGAGGGTCGGCTGCAGTCGATGGCGCTGGCCGCTCGCGCCGAGCATCGAGATCAGCGCTGGCGCCTGTACGACGTGCAGCGGACGCGGTTTTTCGCTCGCCATGTCGAAACCGAGAAGGTGCCGGAAGAAGCCTGGGACTCGCAGCTGCAGCCCGAGGTGCTGAGCCTGTCAATCCGTCGTCCCAGCTATCTGTCGGTGATCGACATCCGCGACAACCTGGACTATCTGCGCCGCAACGCGCTCGATGCATCCGAATTCGAAAGCGCGCTGTGGTCGCGGGTGTTCTATCCGCTGAACGTGCTGGCGCTATGCGTGCTGGCGATGCCGTTCGCGTTTGGCACGCTGCGATCGGGCGGCTTCGGCAAGCGGCTGTTCGTGGGCATCGTGCTCGGACTGGGGTTTTTCGTGCTGCAGCGGCTGACGGTGAACATGGCCGAGGTGTATCGGGTCGATCTGCGCCTGGCCCACTCGGCGCCAGCGCTGCTCATGCTGCTCGGCACCTGGCTGTGGTGGCGACGCCGGATTGAGTGAGGTCGATGGGCTAGTTCTTCGCCAGCCGCACCGTGCGCGTGGCCGAGCCGATATCGTGCAGGCAGCGCCGCTCAGGATCGAACAGCGACCACCACAGCCCCACCCCAGCGGCCGCCAGCGCGGGCGTGGCCAGCAGATAGCGCCGCCAGAGCGCCGCCGTTGATGGTTGACCGCCATCCAGTGCCACCACTCGCAGCCGCCATGGCCGCATACCCAGTGTCTGACCGCCACGCTGCCACGACAGTACCGAGTACGCGCCAGCGACCAGCCACAGCGCCAGCGCCTGCAGCCAGAACGCGACCGACCAGGGAGGCACCGGGACGCCGCCGCGCAGCAGCAGCACGATCGCGCTGACCAGCAGCATCAACGCCAGCAGCGGCAGGCTGTCGTAAATCAGCGCCAGCAGCCGCCAGCCAAGGTGGGCCGGTTCTGCGCGGGCCGGAGGTCGGGGGAGGGCGTGCGTCATGGCGCGACAGGATAGCCGGTCGCAAGACGCATCGACTGCAGACTGGACGGCGCTCCCGGTTGCTGTGCCGCTGGCGCGCCGCCGCGCGACTGTCGGCGGTCCGCTGCGGCTGCCGGGTTCGGGTCAATGCTGGCGCGCTGCGGTACCCTGTTGCGCATCCCGAACCCGCGCGCCAGGCTTGCGTGGCTGTGGCTCAACGGTGAAGACGGGAGCTCTGCATGAACGTCCAGCAGATCGACAAGCCGAGTAGTCGCGGCGCCGCCACCAGCAGCACCACCGAGCTGCGCCTGCAGGCGCGCCGGATGCCGGCGCTGGAAGCGTCCGAGGCGCGCCTGATCAACGCCTTTCTTGAGAGCCTCTGGGCCGAGCGCGGGCTCAGCCGATCAACGCAGAGCAGCTATCGCACCGATCTTGCCGGCCTCGCACGCTGGCTGGCCGAACGCGGCAGTGGTTTGTGCCGCGCCGCGCGCAGCGATCTGTTCGACTATCTCGCCCAGCGCAGCGCGGCCGGCTACTCAACGCGCAGCAATGCGCGGCTGCTGTCGTGCATGCGCGCGTTCTACGCGTACCAGCGGCGCGCCGCTGGTGCGGAGGAGGACCCGACCGCGACGCTCGCGGCTCCCAAGCAGGGTCGTCCGCTGCCGCGGACGCTGTCGGAAAGCCAGATCGTGCGGCTGCTGGCAGCGCCGCCCCTGGATACGCCCGAAGGGCTGCGCGATCGCGCCATGCTGGAGCTGATGTACGGCGCCGGACTGCGGGTGAGCGAGCTGGTCGCGCTGGACGGGCTCAGCCTCAACCTGCGTCAGGGCGTGCTGCGTATCCGCGGCAAGGGCGGTCGCGAGCGGCTGGTCCCGCTCGGCGAAGAGGCCGCGCACTGGATGCAGCGCTACCTCGATGAAGCGCGACCGGCGCTGGCCGGCACGCGAGCGCCGGTTGCGCTGTTTGTCGACCGCCGCGGCGAATCGCTGACCCGCCAGCAGGTGTGGTACGCCATCAAGCGCTATGCGGTCAGCGCCGGAATCGATGCCGCCGCGGTCAGTCCGCACCGGCTGCGGCACGCCTTCGCCACTCATCTGCTCAATCACGGCGCCGACCTGCGCGCCCTGCAGATGATGCTCGGCCACAGCAGCCTGTCGACCACCCAGATCTACACGCTGGTGGCCCGCGAAGGTCTCAAGCGACTGCACGCCCAGCACCATCCGCGAGCCTGAGCGACGGTCCTCCGTGAGCGCGCGCGATCAGGCCGCTGCGGCCAGCGGCAGGGTGCTTTCCAGCGCATCGATGGGCGCTACGCCAAACCAGTGCAGCTCGCGCGCCAACCCCGCCACGCTGCCGATTAGCAGCATCGCCGGCGCGCGCACCTGCTCGCTGTCAATCCGCGCGACCAGGTCATCCAGCCGACACAGGATCACCCGCTGCTCGGGCCGCGAGCCGTTCTCGACAATGGCCACCGGCGTGCTGGGCGCTGCACCGGCCGCGAGCAATCGGGCGACCACGCCTGCGGCCACCGCCACGCCCATGTAGACCGCCAGCGTTTGCCGCGGCGCCGCCAGCGCGCGCCAGTCCAGCCGGTCCAGTGACTCGACGCAGTGCGCCGTGACCAGCTGCAGCGATTGCGCGTGGTCGCGGTGGGTCAGCGGGATGCCGGCATAGGCCGCGCAGGCCGCCGCCGCCGTCACGCCGGGGATTACCCGATAGCGGATGCCGTTGGCACGCAGGAACTGCAGCTCTTCGCCACCGCGGGCGAAGGTCAGCGGGTCGCCGCCCTTCAGGCGCACTACCCGCTGCCCGCGGCGGGCAGCGTCCAGCAACTGCTGGTGGATTGCCGGCTGCGCAACAGAATGGCCGCCGCCGCGCTTGCCGACGGCAATCGTGAGCGCGTCGCGGCGCACCAGCTCCAGCACCTGGGCGCTGACCAGCGCGTCGTAAAACACCACGTCAGCATCCTGGATCGCGCGCAGCGCATGCAGCGTCAGCAGTCCGGGATCGCCCGGTCCGGCGCCCACCAGGCAGACCTCACCAAGCGCGGCGGCACTGCGACTGCCGCCGCCCAGCAGGCTCGCCATGGCGCGGTCTGCGTCGCCATCGCGCCCGGCGCGCAGGGCTGCGGCTGGGGCACCGTCAACCGCCCGCTCCCAGAACGCGCGGCGCTGCGGGATCGACGGCAGCCGCGCGCGGACCCGCTCGCGCCAGCGCGCACAGAGCGTGGCAAGCGCGCCCAGCGACGGATCGAGCAGCGCTTCGATGCGTTCGCGCAGCCGCCGCGCCAGCACCGGCGCGCTGCCCTCGGTGCCGATGGCGACCAGCACGGGATCCCGGTCGACCACCGCGGGCAGGATGGCGCTGCACAGCGCCGGGGCGTCGACCACGTTGACCGGGATGTTGCGCGCGCGGGCGGCAGCCGCAACCGCCGCATTGACCTCGGGATCGTCGGTGGCGGCGATGGCGAAGGCTGCGTCGGCCAGATCGTCTGCGTCGAACGCGCGTCGTGCCAGGGTGATCTGCCGGTCGCCCGCCAAGGCCTCGAACGCCGGCAGTACATCAAGCGCCACCACCCGCAGCTCCGCGCCGGCCCGGCGCAGCAGCTGGGCCTTGCGCCAGGCCACGTCGCCGGCGCCCACCAGAAGTACCGGACGTCGCTGCAGGTCGAGGAATATCGGGTAGTAGCGCATGACCGCACGCTACCGGCTGCGGCGGGTCGAAAAGAAGTGAGCAGCGCGGCGCTGCATATGCAAAATCGTTATGGGTCGGCTGCCGTCGACCTGCGTGCTGTCGTTCGAGGTTCGCTATGCTGCGATGCAGCACCAACCACCGTAACGCCATGACCCTCGCCCAGCTCCGCTACCTCGTCGCCATCGTCGACGCCGGCCTCAATATCACCCTGGCCGCTGAGCGCGTGCACGCCACCCAGCCCGGGCTCAGCAAGCAGCTGAAGCAGCTCGAGGACGAGCTGGGCTTTGCGCTGTTTCTGCGCCGCGGCAAGAGCCTTGATTCGCTGACGCCAGAGGGCGCCGAAGTGGTCGAGCGCGCGCGCAACATGCTCGGCGAGGCGGCCAACATCCGCATTCTGGCCGAGTCCCTGCGCACCGATACCCGCGGCAGCCTGATGATCGCCTGCACCCATACCCAGGCCCGCTTCGTGCTGCCGCAGGCGCTCGGTCGGGTGCGCCGCGAACTGCCCGAGCTGATGCTGCGCATTCACCCGGCCGAGCGCGAAGAAGTGGTTGACCGGCTCGCCCGCGGCACCGCCGATATCGGCCTGATCAGCACCTCCAGCGACGAGGCTCCGGAAGGTCTGGCGCTGCCCATGTACCGCTGGGATCTGGTCGCGGTGGTGCCGGTCAGTCATCCGCTGGCGGACGGCGGCGCGCCGACGCTGGCCCAGCTGGCCAGCCATCCGCTGGTCAGCTACGACTCGACCCTGCTGCCCGGCTCCAGCCTGCAGAAGCGCTTCGCGACCGAAGGGTTGAAGCCGCAGGTCGGTCTGACCGCGCCCGACGCCGACCTGATCAAGGGCTACGTGCGCGCCGGTCTCGGCGTCGGCATCCTGGCCGAGATGGCGATCCGCCCGGACGACGCCGCCGACCTTCGCACCCTCTCGCTGCAGCCGCTGTTTGGCCCCTGCACCACCTGGCTGCTGCTGCGCCCGGACCGCCGCCTGAGTCGCCCGATCATCGCCGTACTGACCGCACTGGCACCGCACTTCGACCGCATTGCCCTGCGCCACTGGCTGGCCGGTGACCGCAGCGCCGTGATCGTCCCCGGCAGCATCCCGCATTGGCCGCCGGCTGCGTGGGAGGTCAGCGCTGAGTGGGCGGCGCCGCGGCAGTGACGTCGCACCGCGCGGCGGCGCCGGTTGGGAGGTCATTCACCCCTCCAGCCCGTGCAGCCCGCACTCGCGCTTGAGGCCAAAGAAGCGGGTGTCCTCTGCGCGCATGCCGCTGTGCCAGGCGCGGCTGGTGTGGACGTCGCCTATCGACACGTAGCCGGCATCCCAAAGCGGGTGGTAGGGCAGGCTGTGACGGGTCAGATAGCGGCCGACGTCGCGGTCGCTCCAGTCGGCCAGTGGATGCAGCTTGAAGCGGCCGTCGCGGCGCTCCAGCAGTTCGATATGACGGCGCGAGTCTGACTGGCTGCGGCGCAGCCCGGCGATCCATGTGCCGGCGCCGAGTTCACGCAGCGCGCGCTGCATTGGCTCCACCTTGTTGATCGCGTTGTAGCGCTCGATGCCCTCGACACCTTGCTCCCACAGCCGGCCAAAGCGTGTCTCCTGCCAGGCCGGACTGAGCGTGCTGCGATAGACGTGCAGATTCAGATCGAGCCGCTCGCGCAGGTCGTCGATGAAGCGGTAGGTTTCCGGAAACAGGTAGCCGGTATCGATCAGGATGACCGGCGTACGCGGGGCGCGGGTTGCCAGCAGGTGCAGGGCGACCGCCGACTGCGCGCCGAAACTGGACGACAGGACGTGGGTGCCGGGCAGGTGCTGCAGCGCCCAGTCGATACGCGCCTCGGCACTCAGCTTCGCCAGCCGCTCGCGCTCGTTGCGCAGCGCCTGCGGATCGACCACCAGCGCGGTCACCGGATCAAACGCGACGGGGGCGCGGGCCAGGCAGCTCACGGCGCGGCCTGCGCAGGCGCGTCAAGAATCCCGGCCCGCTGCAGGAAATCGCCGAACGGCTCGACCCCGTCTGCCGCGCCGCTGTGTCGCTCACTTGCGTAGCGGGCGAGCAGTGGGCCCAGCGCGGCGAAGATCGCGTCCTCGTCGAGGTTCTCCCGATACAGGCGATTCAACCGGCGGCCGGCGATATCGGCGCCCAGATACACGTTGTAGCGTCCTGGCGCCTTGCCGATCAGCCCGATCTCGGCCAGCCACGGGCGGGCGCATCCGTTCGGGCAGCCGGTGATGCGCACCCGGATCGCCTGCTGGCCCAACCCGTGGCTGGACAGTGCGGCGTCGAAGCGGTCAAGAAAGTCGGGCAGGTAGCGCTCCGCCTCGGCCATGGCCAGCGGACAGGTCGGCAGCGCCACGCAGGCCAGCGCCGCCAACCGTGAGGGACTGTGGCGGCGGTGGCCGTCCAGTCCGTGGCGTTCGACCAGCGCATCGATACGCGAGCGCTGGTCGGCGTCGACGCCGGCGATGATCAGGTTCTGGTTGGGCGTGATGCGGAACTCGCCGGAGTGGATCCGCGCGATCTCGTGCAGACCGCTGCGCTGGGTGGCCTGCGCCGAGTCGACAATCCGTCCGCTGTCCAGATGCACGGTCAGATGCCAGCGGCCGTCAAAGCCCTGCACCCAGCCGTGGCGATCACCGTTGTGCTCGAACGTGATGTCCCGGGCGGGCTGCAGTTCCACCCCGGCGCGGCGCTGCACCTCAGCAACAAAGGCGGCCAGTCCCATGCGGTCGATGGTGTACTTCAGCCGCGCCTGCTTGCGGTTGCTGCGGTCGCCGAAATCGCGCTGGGTGGTGACCACCGCTTCGGCGAATGCGAGCAGCTGCTGCGGCGGATGGAAGCCGACCACATCGGCCAGACGCGGGTAGGTGGCCGCATCTCCGTGCGTGGTCCCCAGCCCGCCGCCAACCGCCAGATTGAAGCCCAGCAGCGCACCGTCTTCGATGATGGCAATGAAGCCCAGATCCTGGGCATACAGATCCACATCGTTGATCGGCGGCACCGCGATGGCAGCCTTGAACTTGCGCGGCAGATAAGTTGCGCCGTAGATCGGCTCGGACTCGTTACCGGCGACCTTTTCGCCGTCGAGCCAGATCTCGTGATAGGCGCGGCTGTGCGGCAGCAGATGCTCCGACAGTCGGACCGTCCAGTCCTGGACCTGGGCGTGGGCGCGGCTTTCGACCGGATTGCTGGCGCACAGCACGTTGCGATTGACGTCGCCGCAGGCGGCGATGGTGTCGATCAGCGCTGCATTCATGGCGGCGATGGTCGGCTTCAGATCGCGCTTGATCACGCCGTGCAGCTGAAACGCCTGGCGCGTGGTCAGACGCAGGCTGCCGTTGGCATAGCCGGTTGCCAGGGCATCCATCGCCAGCCACTGCGCGGGCGTGCAGACGCCACCCGGCAGGCGGGTGCGAATCATGAAGCTGTAGGCCGGCTCCAGCTTCTGCCGGCGCCGCTCATCGCGCAGGTCGCGGTCGTCCTGCTGGTAGCTGCCGTGCAGTTTGATCAGCTGGGTGTCGTCCTCGCGCAGGCCGCCGGTCAGCGGATCGGCAAGGCTTTCCAGCAGGGTGCCGCGCAGCAGTCGGCTGGCGGCCTTGATCCGCTCAACCTCGGACAGGGCCGCAGTCATGGGTGGCACTCCAGAAAGAGAGGCTGGCGCATTCAGTAAACATCGCGAAGATAGCGGCGCTGATCGGTCAGTTCGGCATAGAAGGCTGCTGCGTCCTCGGACGACTTGCTGCCGTGCTCGACCGCAACGGCCAGCAGCGCGGCATGCACATCCGGCGCCATCGCGGTCGCGTCGCCGCAGACGAAGACGGTTGCACCGCCTTCGATCCAGGCCCACAGATCGCGGCCGGCATCCTGTATCGCGTGCTGGACATAGCGCTTGCCGGCCTGATCACGCGAGAACGCCAGGTCGATTCGATGCAGTCCGCCGCGCTTGCGCGCGTCCTGCCACTCAAGCTGGTACAGAAAGCTGCTGCGCGCCTGCCGCTCACCGAAGATCAGCCAGTTGCGACCGCTGGCGCCGCTGGCGACGCGCTCTTGCAGAAAGCCACGATAGGGGGCGACGCCAGTGCCGGCGCCGATCATGATGATGTCGCGGCTGGCGTCGGTGGGCAGCCGGAAGCGCTGATTGGGCTCGATGAAGATGCGCAGGCGCTCGCCCTCGGCGGCGTCGGCAAGGTGGCTGGACGCGGCGCCTACGTGGGCAGCGCCGTCGAAGTCGTAGGCCACCCGCGCCACCGTCAGATGGGCCTCCTCGCCGACCAGCGCGGCGCTTGAGGCAATCGAGTACAGGCGCGGCGCGAGCGGTCGCAGCGTCGCCACCAGGGCGGTCGCCGTCCACGGCGCCGGGTGCCGGCGCAGCAGATCCAGCGGCTGGTAGTCGCGCAGCAGGCGCGCGGCATCGGTCTCGACAGCCGCCTGCAGATCGCGGTCACCGCTGCGCTGCGCGTGCGCCAGCAAGAGCGGCCGACTGAGTCGGGTCAGCTCGCGATCTTCAGTGAGCCAGGTGGCCAGCGGCAGGCTGCGGCCGTCGTGCTCGACCACCGCGTCAGCCTGCAGTCCGCTGGCCGCGAGCACCGCCGCGACCAGCGGTGCCGGATTGCGTGGCCATACGCCGAGCGCGTCACCGGGCGCGTAGCTGAGGCCGGAGCCGGCCAGCGATATCTCCAGATGGCGAACATCCTTGTCGGCATCGCGCGCGGTGATGCGCTGGTTCTGCAGCAGCTCGGCGGCGAACGGCCGTTCCCGGCTCCACGCGGTGATGCTGGGACGCAAGGCGGTGACGGTGGCGCTGGGTACCGCATCGGTCAGCTCGCGAAGCCGGCCCAGCGTCGCGTCGATCCACGGTGTGGCGACCGGATCGATGTCCAGGTCGGCGTCGGCGCGCTCCGCCAGGCGCTGTGCGCCGAGCTCGGTCAGCCGCGCATCCAGCGCTCGGCCGGTGGCGCAGAACTGCGGGTAGCTGGAATCACCGAGCGCGAGCACCGAGTAGCGCAGCGCCGGCAGGGCCGGGGCCCGACGGCTGCCCAGAAACTCCATGAAGCCCAGCGCGTCCTCCGGCGCATCGCCGTCGCCTTGGGTGCTGATGACAACCAGCAGCAGGCGCTCGCCGGCCAGCTCCTGGCGCGGGTAGTCGCCGGTTGCCAGCACCCGGACGTTGAGGCCGGCGTCGCTGGCGCGCTGACCAATCCGTTCGGCCAGGCGTCGCGCATTGCCGGTCTGTGAGCCGTACAGCACGGTCAGACGCAGGCCGGCGGGGCGGCTGGCGGCGGCGGCAGCCGGGGCGCTGCGGCCGCTCGCAATCCCGGCCATGTAGCCCGACAGCCACTGCAGCGCGGCGGCGTCGAGGCCGGCTACCAGTTGATCCAGCAGCTGCGGGCGCCCGCCGTCAAGCAGGTCGGGATGCAGGCTGGTGCGGAGCGCGGTGGATGGCGGCATGCGGGGAGCTCCAAGGATGCGAGCATGCTCGGCCGCCAGCGCGATGGCGTGAAAGGAGCATCGGCGATGGCCATATTCCGTGGCAGCATGGTGCGCGCCCGCCGTCAACGCGATTGCCGGGCGTGCGGAACCTTTGCGACACTTGCGGGTCCGAGCCTCGCCTCGCCTCAGTCGACGCGCTGCCCCTCAATGTCAGGACATCCGATGATCCGCACGCTGCTCGCTGCCTCGCTCGCCGCCTTCGCTGCCTGCGCCCACGCCGATGAAGACGCCCGCGTTCGCGCGGCCATCGCCTCACTGGTGCCTACGGCCACCATCGACAGTATCGCCGAGTCCAAACTGCCAGGGTTTTACGAGGTGGTGCTGTCGGGACACATCGTCTATGTCAGCGGCGACGGAAAATATCTGCTGCAGGGCAGCCTGTACGACGTCGAAACCCGTTCCGATCTGACCGAGTCCAGCCGTTCCCAGCTGCGACGGCAGGTGCTGAAGGAGATCAAGCCGGAAATGACGATCGAATTCGGTCCGCCCAAGGCCAAGCACGTGGTCAAGGTGTTCACCGATATCGACTGCGGCTACTGCCAGCGCATGCACGCGCAGATGCCCGAGTACAACGCGCTGGGCATCAGCATCCAGTATCTGTTCTTTCCGCGCGCCGGTGCCGGCTCGCAATCCTGGGAGAAGTCTGTGTCGGTCTGGTGTTCGGATGATCGCCAGCAGGCGCTTACCGATGCCAAGGCCGGCAAGGCGATTGATCGCAAGGAGTGCAGCAACCCGATTGAATCCGACTACGCCATGGGCAACCGGATCGGCGTGACCGGCACTCCGATGGTGTTTGCGCCGGACGGCACCCAGCTCGGCGGTTACCTGCCGCCCGACCAGTTGCTGCTGCGGTTGGACCAGCTGGCCGCCCAGGCTGCCGCCAAATAGAGATAGGGCAGCGGCCTCCACTGCTGCGTGGATCGACGCAGTCGCGGAGGCAGCGGAGCATGGCCGCGCGGCCGCTTCCGCTATCCTATGCGGCCCGCCGTCTGCGATACCCCGGATGATTGTTTTCGAGGGCCGTGAGGCTCTGTCAGGCTTTCGTCGGCGCCGCCTCCTGCGGGAGCTGCTGCCGACCGCCGCTCCGTCGGCCCGACTGGACGCCGACTTTGTCTACTTCGTCGATGCCCCAGCGCTGTCGGCGGAGCAAGCAGCGCAGCTTGGGCGCGTGCTGCAGGCAATGCCGGCCAGCCCACAAACCGCCGCTGGCAGCGCCTTCGTGCTGCCGCGCATCGGAACTCTGTCACCGTGGGCAAGCAAGGCGAGCGAGATTCTGGTCGGCTGCGGGCTGCCGGTGCGGAGGGTGGAGCGCGGCATCCGCTACCGCCTGGACGCGACCATCAGTCCTGCCAGCCCGGCGGTCCGGCGCACCCTGCACGACCCGATGACGCAGAGCCTGGTGCTCGGTCTGGATCAGGCCTCGGCCCTGTTTGAGCAGTCGTCGCCGGCGCCGCTTGAGCGGGTCGCGCTGGATCAGCTGCCGGCGGCCAACCAGCGCCTCGGGCTGGCGCTTTCAGATGACGAGATCGGCTACCTGCAGTCCTGCTACCGCGAGTTGGGTCGCCAGCCCAGCGACGCCGAGCTGGTGATGTTTGCGCAGGCCAACTCCGAGCACTGTCGGCACAAGATCTTCAATGCCAGTTACACGGTCGACGGCGAGGCCATGCCGCTGTCGCTGTTCGGGATGATCCGCAATACCGAAAAGCTCTCCCCGCAGCTCACTCTGAGCGCGTACAAGGACAATGCGGCGGTGGTCGAAGGCTTTCCCTGCCGGCTGTTCGCGGCGATGGCAGATGGCGTCTACAGGCACGCTGAACAAGCGGCATCGGCGTTCGCCATCAAGGTCGAAACGCACAATCATCCGACCGCGATTTCGCCCTTTCCCGGGGCCGCCACCGGCGCCGGCGGCGAGATTCGCGACGAGGGCGCGACCGGCCGCGGCGGCAAACCGAAGGCCGGTCTCAGCGGGTTTTCGGTCGGCCATCTGCGCCTGCCGGACCAGCTGCGGCCCTGGGAGACGGTCCGTCCGCTCAACCCGCGAATGGCGTCGGCGCTTGAGATAATGACCGACGGCCCGCTGGGCGCTGCGGCCTTCAACAACGAGTTTGGCCGGCCGGCGCTGTGCGGCTATTTCCGCAGCTTTGAACTTGAGACGGGCGAACCTGGCCTGCGCTGGGGTTACGACAAGCCGATCATGCTGGCTGGCGGTCTTGGTCGCCTCGACCCGGAACAGGTCGAGAAGCGACGACTGGCGCCGGGCGATGTGGTCGTGGTGCTGGGCGGGCCGGCCATGCTGATTGGCCTGGGTGGTGGCGCCGCGTCTTCGCTGGCCTCGGGGCAAAGCGCCGAGGCGCTCGACTTCGCCTCCGTGCAGCGCGACAACCCGGAAATGCAGCGTCGCTGCCAGGAAGTCATTGATCGCTGCTGGCAGCGCGGCGAGGACAACCCGATCCTGGCCGTGCACGACGTCGGCGCCGGCGGGCTCTCCAACGCCATTCCTGAACTGCTGCACGATGCCGGGCGCGGCGGTCGCATCGCGCTCGACCGCATCCCCTGCGCGGATTCGGGCATGAGTCCGATGCAGATCTGGTGTAACGAGGCGCAGGAGCGCTACGTGCTCGGCATACGAGCCGATGCGGTTGAGGCATTCGCGGCGCTGTGCGAGCGCGAGCGCTGTCCCTTCGCGGTGGTCGGCGAGGTCACCGGGGAAGCGCGTCTGCTGCTGATTGGCGCTGGCGCCGATGAGCGGGAGGCTGCCATCGATCTACCGATGGCGGTGTTGTTCGGCAATACGCCCAGGCTGCATCGGGATTGTGAGCGACCGGCCACCGCCGCCTGGCCACGCATCGATCACGAGCGACTTGACGAGGGCCGGGGCCTGCTGGACCTGCGAGCGGCGGGCCTGATGGTGCTCTCGCATCCGAGCGTCGCGGCCAAGAATTTCCTGGTCACTATTGGCGATCGGTCAGTCGGTGGACTGTGTGCGCGCGATCAGATGGTCGGACGCTGGCAGCTGCCGGTGGCCGACTGCGCGGTGACCTTGGCTGATTTCCAGGGCGTTGCCGGCGAGGCGATGGCGATCGGCGAGCGCACGCCGCTGGCGCTGCTGGACGCGGCGGCCAGCGCGCGGATGGCGGTGGGCGAGGCGCTGACCAATCTGGCTGCGGCGCCGGTGGCATCGCTGCGTGAAGTCAAGCTGTCGGCCAACTGGATGGCGGCGGCGGGTCATCCCGGCGAGGACGCCCGACTGTTCGATGCGGTTCGTGCAATTGGCATGCAGCTTTGCCCGGCGCTGGGAATCGGTATCCCGGTGGGCAAGGATTCCCTGTCGATGCAGGCGCAGTGGTCGACGCCGGACGGCGTCCAGAAGACCGTGTCGCCGGTTTCGCTGACGGTGTCGGCGTTTGCCCGCGTGGCTGATGTCGGCGCCGTACTCACGCCGGTGCTGGTCCGGGATGTGGAAAGCGAGCTGTGGCTGATCGGCCTGGGCGCCGGCAAGCAGCGGCTCGGCGGTTCCATCCTGTCCCAGTGTCTGGGCGAGTTTGGCGGGCTGCCGCCGGACCTGGACGACCCGCAGCGAATGGCCGCGTTTTTCGAGCTGATCCAGACCGCGCGCCGCAATGGGCTGCTTCTGGCGTACCACGACCGCAGCGACGGCGGCGCGTTTGCCACCGTTTGCGAGATGGCCTTTGCCAGCCATCTTGGTATCGACCTGTCGCTTGATGGCTGGGGCGAAAGCAACGTCGGCTGTCTGTTCAACGAAGAGCTGGGCGCAGTGATCCAGATTGCGACCGAGAACCGGGCGACGTTCGCCGACCTGCTGGATCGTCTGGGCCTGATCCGCTGTGCGCAGCGCATCGGAAAGCCGGTCGACAAGCCGCGCATCCGCGTTTCACGCAACGGCGCGACCCAGGCCGAATGGAGCTGGCAGGAGGCGTTTTCCTCATGGTGGAGCGTCAGTCACGCCATCCAGCGCCTGCGTGACAACCCCGACTGTGCCGATAGCGAGCGCGAGCTGCGCAGCGACTATGCCAACCCGGGACTGCAGGCGGTCACCACGTTCGACCTCACTGCGGCCAGCGCAGCGGCGTCCATTGGTCGCGGCGTGCGTCCGCGGGTGGCGGTGCTGCGCGAGCAGGGCGTCAATGGCCAGGTCGAAATGGCGGCGGCGTTTGATCGCGCCGGTTTCGACGCCGTGGACGTCCATATGAGCGACCTGCTGGCTGGATCGAACGTGCTCGACGGCGTCGTCGGGCTGGCCGCCTGCGGCGGGTTTTCCTACGGCGATGTGCTCGGTGCGGGTCGCGGCTGGGCTGTTTCGATTCTTGAACACCCCCGCTTGCGCGACGCCTTCAGCGCCTTCTTTGCCAATCCGGACCGTTTTACCCTTGGCGCCTGCAACGGCTGCCAGATGCTGTCTCAGCTGAAGGCGCTGATTCCCGGCGCCGGCCATTGGCCGCAGTTTGTCCGCAACCGCAGCGAGCAGTACGAGGCGCGGCTGGTCGAGGTCCAGGTGCTGGAGTCACCGTCGCTGTTCTTCCGCGGCATGACGGGGTCGCGATTGCCGGTGGTCGTGGCCCACGGCGAGGGACGGGTCGTGTTCGAAAGCGACGCCGACCGCGCAGCGGCGCACGTTGCCCTGCGGTTCGTCGATGCCGACGGCGTTGCCACCGAGCGCTATCCGCTCAATCCCAACGGATCGCCTGCGGGCGTAACCGGTCTGACCAGTGCCGATGGTCGTGCGACCCTGCTGATGCCGCATCCGGAGCGGGTGTTTCGCAGCCTGCAGCTGAGCTGGCGGCCCCCCAGCTGGGGTGAGGATTCACCTTGGCTGCGTATGTTCCGTAACGCACGGGAGTGGTGTGCATGAGCCTTTCGCCGCTGCGCCAGTTTGTCCTGGCCGCAATTCTCTGGTTGCCGATGGCGTTCTTTCTGTGGTTCCTGCTCGCCAGTCCGGTGGTTTGGCCGGTGGCCCGGTTGGCAGACCTGCTGGTGCCGCAGCTGCTGCCCCATGCGATCGCCTCGGTGGAGCTGCAGGGCTCGCTGCTGGAGGTCGAAACCCGCCTGCTGACGGAAGCCGGTCCAGGTGGCCAGCAGGGTCTGCTGATTCTTGATGTCCGGCCCTTGATCTACGCCTGGTGTCTGCCGCTGTTTTTCGGCCTGGTGATGGCAACTCCGCTCGACGCTCGCCGCCGCCTTCTGCAGCTCTGCATCGGCATGCCCGTGCTGTGGCTGATCGTGACTTGGGGAGCGATTTTCGACATCTTCAAGCTGTTGGCGTTCGATGCCGGTCCGCTCGGCGCGGCAGCCATCTCGTCGGCCGGTTTTTCGGTGGATTTTGTCGCCTTGGGCTATCAGTTCGGCTACCTGATTCTGCCGGCGGTGACGCCGGTAGCGCTGTGGGTGCTGATGAACCGACAGTTCCTTGAGGACCTGGTTGGTTGGTCCGGGGAACCGCCCGACCCCGGTAGCGGTCCAACCCCTTCCGGGCCGCCCGGTGCACCTGCCTCCACCGAGCCGTCTGAACCCCGATGACCACCACCACTGCCGAAGCACCTGAGCTGGTCTTGCCGGCGCCGGATCAGAACGCCCTGGAAGAGCAGATCGCCGAGCAGCTGCAGTCGCGCGGCCGGCTGAAAGAGACCGATCTCGGCCAGGCCCGGCGGCTGCTGGAGGAGTCCGGCGGCACCCTGATTGCACTGATGACCCGCATCGGGCTGGTGTCCGAGCGTGATGTCGCCGAGGCCAGCGCCGAAGTGCTGGGCCTGCCGCTGATGGCGCAGCGCGACTTTCCTGAGGCGGCGCCAGCCAACGTCCAGCTGTCGCTGCGCTTCCTGAAGCAGATGCACGTCTGCCCAGTCGCTGAGGATGAGCACTCGGTTGACCTGCTCGTCGCCGATCCGCAGGACCCGTACCCGATCGAGGCGGTGCGCATGGCCACCGGCCGGGAGGTGCGGATCCGTATTGGCGTGCGCTCGGAGATTGGCGCGCTGATCGAGCGTCTGTACGGCGCTGGCCGCTCGGCGATGGGCGCCATCGTTGAGAACCTGACTGAGGGCGACGGGCGCGGCGAGGACGACATCGAGCATCTGCGCGACCTGGCCTCTGAAGCGCCGGTGATCCGACTGGTCAACCTGGTGATTCAACGAGCGGTCGAGGCGCGCGCGTCGGACATTCACATCGAGCCGTTCGAAAACCGTCTCAAGGTCCGCATCCGCATTGACGGCGTGCTGGCCGAAGTGGAATCGCCGCCGGCTGGCTCCACCGCGGCCGTGATCAGCCGCGTCAAGATCATGGCCAAGCTGAATATCGCCGAGCGCCGGCTGCCGCAGGACGGCCGCATCATGATCCGGGTGCAGGGCAAGGAGCTCGATCTGCGCGTCTCCACCGTGCCGACCGCGCACGGCGAATCGGTGGTCATGCGTATTCTCGACCGCGAGTCGATCGTGTTCGACTTCCACAAGCTCGGCTTCACCGATGAGTTTCTGCCGAAGTTCATGCAGGTGCTGGAGCAGCCGCACGGCATTCTGCTGGTGACCGGTCCAACCGGTTCGGGCAAGACCACCACGCTGTATACCGCGCTCTCACGGATCAACACGCCGGACGTCAAAATCATCACGGTTGAGGATCCGGTCGAGTACCAGATCGAAGGCATCAACCAGATCCAGGCCAAGCCGCAGATCGGCCTCGACTTCGCCCACGCATTGCGCTCGATCGTGCGGCAGGACCCTGACGTCATCATGATCGGCGAAATGCGCGATCTGGAAACCGCGCGAATCGCCATCCAGTCGGCACTCACCGGTCACTTGGTGCTGTCCACCCTGCACACCAACAACGCCGCCGGCGGCATCACCCGGCTGCTCGACATGGGCGTCGAGGACTATCTGTTGACCTCCACCGTGAACGGCATCCTCGCCCAGCGGCTGGTGCGTCGGATCGAGCCGACCCACGCCCAGCTGTACGCCGCGCTGCCCGAGGTGGTGGAGGAGTTCAAGCTGCGCCGCTTCACCCAGCAGGACCCGCTGATGCTGCAGCGCCCAATGCCATCGGCGCTGACCTCGACCGGCTATCTGGGCCGCACCACGATCATGGAATTCCTGGTCATGGCCGACCCGATCCGGCGGATGATCATGCAGCACGCCGACATGGGCAAGATCGAAGCGCAGGCCCGCGAACTGGGCATGCGCACCATGTACGAAGACGGCCTGGTGAAGGCCCTCGGCGGCGTCACCACCATTGAGGAGGTGCTGCGTGTTACGCAGGAGAGCTAAGAGCGGGGCTGGGGGCTGGGGGCTGCGGGCGGGGGCGTCTGTTCCTGCCCCTATGGGCCGTCAGGTCGCTCGTGCCATCTGCGCGCCACCGGCTTGCCGCCACGTTGGCTTTTTGCGCGCCCGCCCCCAGCCCCC
>JBBRBN010000028.1:0-44236 GCA_038205755.1 Lysobacterales bacterium
CGCCAAAGCGCTGCTGGAGTCGACGCTGTTGAGCTTTGACGAGATCGTCGGCCGCTGCGGCTATTCCGACGTGTCGAGCTTCCGCAAGCTGTTCAAGCGGGCAACGACGATGACACCACAAGACTATCGCGAACGATTCCGGCTGCGGCCGCACTGAGGGCGGGCAGCGTGGAGCGTTCAACCGCTTCGTGCCGCGGAGCAAGCTCCGCCAAGCCCTGATGAAATTGCGGAGCAAGCTCCGCCAAGCCCTGATGAAATTGCGGAGCAAGCTCCGCCAAGCCCTGATGAATTTGCGGAGCAAGCTCCGCTCTACGAGCTGTTGTAGGAGCGCCGCGATATACGAGCGCTTGTAGGAGCGTGGCGCGGGGATGGCGCCAGGTCTGCGCACGGCTGCCGCGGAAACTTCCTGCGCGCACTTGGCGACTGCCCGTGTAGCGCCTCGCGCCTCGCGATCCCGGCGCGACCATGGTCGCGCCGGGCGTGGGCTATGCCGCGATCAGCGGTTGCCGCTGCTGGCCGGACGCGGGTTGCGCTGGCTGCCGCTGGGCGAGCCACTGCGTCCGGCGTGGCCGGTGCGCGGCGCGCCGGCATGTGGCCGACGCTGGTGTCCGCGCGGCGCGGGGCGTGAACCCGGCTCCTGGCGGCCGCCGGCGGTCATGCGCAGCGGCTGGGTCGGGATGAAGCCGGCGATCTCGACCTTCTCGATGTCATTGCCGATCAGGCGCTGGATGTCGCGCAGCTGGCCAGACTCTTCGGCGCAAACCAGCGAGATGGCCAGACCATCGGCGCCGGCGCGGCCAGTGCGGCCGATGCGGTGCACGTAGTCCTCGGCAACCATCGGCAGGTCGAGGTTGATCACTACCGGCAGCTGGTCGATGTCGATGCCGCGAGCGGCGATGTCGGTGGCCACCAGGACGGTGACCTTGCCGGCCTTGAAGTCGGCCAATGCGCGTGTGCGCGCGCCCTGACTCTTGTTGCCATGGATGGCGGCGGCGCGCAGGCCGGCCTGCTCGAGAATCTTCTGCACGCGGTCGGCGCCGTGCTTGGTGCGTGAGAACACCAGCGACTGCCGCCGGCTGTCCTCCGACAGGATGTGCAGCAGCAGATCGCGCTTCTTCGCCGAGTCGACCGGATGCAACAGGTGGCGCACGCGCGGCGCGGCGCTGTTGCTCGGTGTCGCCTGGACCTCGGCCGGATTGCGCATGAACTGCTGCGCCAGCGCCTTGATCTCGGGGAGGAAGGTCGCCGAGAACAGCAGGGTCTGCCGGTCGGTCGACAGCTTCTGCAGGATGCGCTTGATCGCCGGCAGGAAGCCCATGTCGAGCATGCGGTCGGCCTCGTCCAGCACCAGGGTCTTGATCTGGGTCAGATCGACGCTGCCGCGCTGAATGTGGTCGATCAGCCGGCCTGGCGTGGCGACAATGATGTCGACGCCGCGACGCAGCGCGTCGACCTGCGGCTGCATGCCCACGCCACCGAAGACGGTGGTGCTGCGCAGGTTGAGATGGCGGCCGTAGGTGCGCAGGCTGTCATTCACCTGTGCGGCAAGCTCGCGGGTAGGGGTCAGGATCAGCGCGCGAGCGCGGCGCTGCGGGGTGGCGTCGGCGGCCAGGCGCTGCAGCAGCGGCAGGCCAAAAGCCGCCGTCTTGCCGGTGCCGGTCTGCGCTCCGGCCAGCAGGTCGCGCCCGGCCAGCACGATGGGAATGGCCGCGATCTGAACTTCGGTCGGAGTGGTGTAGCCGGCGTCGACGAGCGCGCGCAGCAGTGCGGGCGACAAGCCCAAGGTGTCGAAAGACATGGAGTATCCATTTTTTTTTGGACCCGCTGCGCTCCCAAATCGCGCAGCAGGTCAGAGTTGTCGGCGTCGGCGAATGCCGGTGCAGCCGGAGGTCACGTCGAAAACCGTACGGTATGGAGACAGACGCGTAGGGCTGAAAGCGACCTTGGCGTCGGCGATTCCTTGAGGGAATACGCGAGAGGCGACGTAAGCAACCGGCAAAGTCTACGTGATGCACTGCACAATGACCAGCGCGCCGCAAGCCGGGGCGTTCAGATTGCGCTACAGCTCACGCTTCATGCCCTCGTGGCTGGCGACGAAACCGAGCCTGGCGTAGAAGCGCTGGGCGGCGCCACGGCGCTTGTCGGTGGTGAGCTGGATCAGCCCGCAGCCGCGCTCCTGGGCGCGCCGGATCGCCTCCTGCAGCAGCGCCGCGCCGATGCCTTGGCCACGCAGCGGGCCAGCCACCCGCACCGCCTCGACCAGCGCCCGCCACATGCCGCCGCGCGTGAGCCCGGGGATGAAACTCAGCTGCAGGCTGCCCGCCAGCGCGCCGTCACGCTCGACGACCAGCACCTGGTGGTTGGGGTCATTGGCAATGGCGGAAAAAGCGGCGGCCACGGCGGGTGTCACGATTTCGGTGTGGCCGCTGCGGGTCGCGCTGAGCGAATCATCGGCCAGCAGACCTACCAGCGCCTGCAGATCGGCGCCGGTGGCCACGCGAAACCCCAGCGTCACCGCTTTTGAACCGCTGACCGGGTCATCGGCCACCGCTCACCGCTGGCCCATCAACTTCATCAGCAGGGCGACGCCAAGTCCCCAGACCCCGTTGAGCAACAACGCGCCAACGATGAACTTGGGGTCCCAGCCGCCAGCAATGCCCAGCCCCTTCAAGGGGAAGACGATGAACAGCGCCACCGCGCTGGGCAACACCGCACCCCACAGCAGCGCCAGCAGCCAGCGACGTGCGCCCTGCGAGCGCGCGATCAGCCGCCACAGCACGCAGCCCCAAAGCCCGCCAAAAAAGGCCAGCGACAGCACCGACGGAACGCCCAGCGGCGGTGCCGCCGTCATGTTCCAGGCGGCCAACGGCACGACGCCGCCCAGATGCAGCGCCTGCAGAAGCCCCTGATGGAATACCAGGGTGGAAACGAAACCAGCCACAAAAGCTCGCAGGTAAGTCGCCATGGCGCACTCGTTCGGGGGTCTGGGCGCAAATCCTACCAGCGACGAGCGCTGCGCGCGGAGGCCAGCTCGGCTACGCTTTGCGGGTCTCTTCCACGCACACCCCTGCACATGCCCTCCTTCGATATCGTTTCCGAAGTTGATCGCCACGAACTGGTCAATGCGGTTGATCAGGCGCGGCGCGAGCTGACCACGCGCTTCGACTTCCGCAACGTCGAGGCCAGCTTCGATCATGACGACAAGGTCGTCACCATGAGCGCGCCGAGCGACTTCCAGCTGACCCAGATGCTCGACATCCTGCGCGCAAGGTTGATTGCCCGCGGCATCGACGTGCGCTGCATGGACGTCGGCGAGCCGGAGGTGAACCTGGCGCGGGCGCGACAGAAGGTCACCATCAAGCAGGGCATCGAACAGCCGGTGGCAAAGAAAATCGTCGCGGCTATCAAGACCGCCAAGCTCAAGGTCGAGGCGCAGATCAACGGCGACAAGCTGCGCATCAACGGCAAGAAGCGCGACGATCTGCAGGCCGCGATGGCGCTGCTGCGCAAGGGCGATTTCGAGCTGCCGCTGCAGTTCGACAACTTCCGCGACTGAAACTGGGTTCGCCTGGCGGCTCCCGGATCGGCCGCCGCAGCCCGCTGACTCAGCGCGGCCGGTCGGTCTCCTGCAGCGTCGAAACAGCGCGCAGCGAGCGCGCGATGAGACCAATTCCACCGGCCAGCAGCGCCAACATCACGAGCGTGTTGTAGAGGCTGGTCGGCTGAAAATAAATGCGCAGATTCATCAGCACACCGGCAAAGATGATCACCAAGCCGGCCAGCAGCAGCAGCCAGCCGAACACCGATTTGCCGTTGAAGAACAGCAGCCCCACGCCGAAGATGAACGGCAGCAGCGACAGCCCGAAGCTGTTGTAGCCCCACATCGACCAGGCGCCGCCGCCGACGGTGACCTGGTTGAGCAGCATCCAGCCGCCGGCCACGGCGCAGGCAAAGCCGATCAGGAACTGTCCAATACCGCCCGGTGTGCCGCCCGCGCCCTGCATCTGCGTGCTCTCCTGCTGACCCATCAAGCCGTCGATGATAGCCACATCGGAACCCGCTGGCGCGGCTCTCCGCGCTGCTGGGCACGCCGACCGCGCCGCTCTCCTCGGCCTTCGGCGGCGAGGATGGTGTGTTCGGGACGGCGGCGACGTTGTCTGGTCGCAAATGTCGGGGCGGCTGTCTGGCAGCCACACCCGACGAGTGCTGACTTCTGTTTCTGATCGCTTTCTGTCTATCGTGAGTCGACTGCCCGCTGGCTTCGGCAGCGGGTTCGGATCAACGCGAGGAGTCGGAATGGAAGCACTTCGACAGGGAACGGCGGCGGCGCTCTGGCACGACCTGGTCCGCGAGGGTGAACAGCGTCGCCATCTGGCGCTCGGCGAGACGCTGCAGTCGTATCTGGTTTTCGCCCTGATGCGCCATCTCGGTGACGCGGCGCTGACGCGTCGGACCATGGCGCTGGACTGGATGCAGGCGCACCAGCGACCGGTCACGCCAGACCGGCTGCGCGACGTCGGCGATCGCTGCCTGCTGATCGCCGGCCTGTTTCCGCGTCTGGCCAGCCGTCGCCGGGTGACCACCGACTATTACATCGACCTTGGCCGCGGCGCCTATTCGACCGCATCGGAACGGGCGCCGCGCTGCGAGCGCGAGCTGTTCGCCGATCTCGCGCAGGCGTTTTGTTCGCTGGTCGAGGTGCTGGACGCCGTCCGCGCCGACGTGCGGACGCAGCCGCTGGCGATCCCGGCCAGGGCCAGCGGAGCGCGACGCCTGAACTGATCCTCGGACGCGCGTCCGGCACTTCCATCGGCCGCATCGAGACAGGCACGATGGGGTTCTTTCTGGCCGGATCCCGCCATGCGAATCTGCGTCTATGCCGCCTCCAGCGACCACTGCGATCCGAGTTACCACGCAGCAGCGCACGCGCTCGGCCAGCTGCTTGGTGAGGCCGGCTGCACCGTGGTCTACGGCGGCGGGTCGTCTGGATCGATGGGCGCGGTCGCCAATGGCGCGCTGGCTGCGGGCGGCGAGGTCATCGGCATCCTGCCCCGCTTCATGGCCGACCTGGAATGGGGCCACGCCGGCGTCACCCGGATGGAGCTGGTGGAAGACATGCGCGAGCGCAAACACCGGCTGCTTGCTGGCTCCGACGCGGTGGTCGCCTTGCCGGGCGGCTGCGGCACGCTGGAGGAGCTGTTCGAAGCGATCACGCTGAAGCGCCTCGGCCTGTACTTCAACCCAATCGTGCTGCTCGACACGCGCAGCTTCTACGCGCCGCTGGATGCCTTCATGCAGCAGGTGATCGAGCAGCGCTTCATGAACCCCGAGCACGCCAGCATGTGGTCGCTGGTGGCCGAACCACAGGACGTGCTGCCGCGTATCCGCAGCACGCCTGCCTGGCGCGACGATGCGCGCAACGTGGCGATCGTCAGGCCGGCGCGCTGATTGCGCCGTCGACGCGGTAACCGCGTCGCAGCGGCAGTCGCTCGTGGGTCAGTCGTCGCGAACGTGATCGTCGCGGTCGCCGTCTGCGCCGGCCGCGTCGGTGTCGGGTTCATCCAGGCCAACACCCGCGTCAGCGTCGCCGCCGGCCGCGTGCTCGGCGTCAAGTTCGGCGCCGCTGCGCTCAACCACCACCCCCGCCGCACGGCCCTTGGGATTGGGCAGCAGCGCCACCGCCGCGTCCGCCGCCAGCAGCAGTTCGCCACGCCGATGTTCCGGCAGCTGCTGCCAGTGGCACTCAAGCAGCGCGCCTTCCAGCGCGTACAGCAGGTTCAGACTGGGCCGAAATCCCGCCCGCTTGATCTTGACGAAGGCCCCGACCGACCCGTGTTCAACCAGGTCGGCGCGACTGCGAATACCCACCTGCCGCAGCCACGCGGCCGACTTGGGACCGACGTTCATCAGCTTCTCGCCGCGCGCAGCCGCCATGTTCGTCTACTCCAGACTTTCGATGAAAACAGCAGCAAGCGCCTCGAGTCCGCGCTGGTCATCGGCATCAAAGCGATCCCGCTGCGGGCTGTCGAGATCGAACACGCCGATCAGCCGATCACCCTTGAACAGCGGCACCACCAGCTCCGAACGCGATGCCGAGTCGCACGAAATGTGACCCGGAAACGCCTCCACATCGGCCACCCGCTGAGTCTTCGCCGTCTGCGCCGCCGTGCCGCAGACACCGCGCCCCAGCGCAATCCGCACGCACGCCGGATGCCCTTGGAACGGACCCACCACCAGCTCGCGACCGTCATAAAAATAGAACCCGACCCAGTTGAGCGCCGGCAGCGCGTGATAGACCAGCGCCGACAGATTCGCCGCATTGGCCACACGATCCCGCTCGCCCGCCAACAGCCCGCGCGCCTGCTGCAGCAGCTGATCGTACTGCTCGGACGTGCTGCCTTCGAGGTGCTGGGTTTGGAACATGTGGACTCCGGGTCTGAGTTGGAAGTGTAGCGGGGTCGCGGGTGGCTGTTGGATTTGTGCGGGGATGCGGGATCTCCCGCCTGACTGAGGCTTCGTTCGCCCGCAGCAGACAGGTCGCATGGTTTCGTCCGCTTTGGGGCTTCGCCGCGGCCTTCGCTTGGCTCGGCCGGATGCGGCCAGTTCACCTTGGCTGCATCAGGTAAGGCTGAAAGCATCGCGCCGAGCGGCGCTCCGACACGGGAAAATCCACAGCCTGCTGCGGTTCCCAGACTGGCTGCGGCCCGCTCCTGGGCGAAACACAGAAAAGTGACTCGGCCGCACCCGGCCGAGCGGAACGAAGGCGGCTGCGAAGCACCGAAGCCAGCGAAACCTCGCGACCTCAACACGACAGGCTGCTGCTAGCCCCGGAACTCACGAAGCCGGGCCTCAAAGCACTCTCTGAGGTTTCGTGGGTTGGCGCGACGATCGCGCGAATTCACGAACCTGCGGGCTAAACCGGCAGCCGCAGGCTGAAGCGGGCGCCGCCACCTGACGCGGTTTGCGCGTGCAGCTGACCACCGTGTTCTTCGGCGATCTTGCGGACAATCGCCAGCCCCAACCCGGTGCCCTTGGTCTTGGTGGTGCGGTAGGGCTCATACCAGCCCGGATCGAAGCCCGCCGGCAGCCCGGGACCGTGGTCGGTGACGACCAGATCGACCCAGCGCAAATCGCCATCGGTCACTGCGAGCGTTGCCACCTCGATCTGAACAGACGTCCGCTCGGCCGAAGCTTCCTGCGCGTTCTTGATCAGGTTGTGCAGCACCTGCCGCAGTCGGCCGGCGTCTGCGGTGATGCTCGGCAGGTCCGGCGCGAGCTGCGCCGAGAAGCTCTGGCGGGTGTCGTCGGCATACAGATCGAGCACCTCGCGCACCAGCGCGTTGAGATCCAGCGTCGCTCGTCGCAGGGTGGGCGGGCTGGCGTACTCGCCAAACGCGTTGACCATCGTTTTCAGTGCCTCAACCTGGGCAACGATGGTGTTGGTCGCGCGATCAACCACGTCGGCCTCGGCGCTGTCGAGCTTCGGCATGACTCGTCGACGCAGGCGCTCGGCGGCCAGTTGGATCGGCGTCAGCGGGTTCTTGACCTCGTGCGCCAGGCGCCGCGCCACTTCGGCCCAGGCGGCGTCGCGGCGCGCCCGATCAACCTCGGTGGTGTCATCGAACACCGCGACCAGACCGTCGTCGGGCAGCCGGGCGCCGCGCAGCAGGAGCAGCTGTCGGCCGTCGTCGCGCGGCAGGGCAACCTCTTCGCGAAATTCCTGCACGCCCTCCCGCAGACGATCGAGAATCCGCTCCAGCAGCGGACGCAGCAGCGGAGTCTTCGCGATCAGCGCCTCCAGCGGCTCGCCCAGCAACGCATCCGGCTGGCATCCCAGCAGTCCGGCCGCTGCGGCGTTGCAGCTGCGCAGCCGAGCTTGCGCGTCCACCACCAGCACACCGGAGGTGAGCCGCGACAGGACGGTCTGCAGGAAGGCGCGCTGACGTTCGGTTTCCTCTGCGCTGCGCTGCGCCTGTTCGCTGGCGGTCTGCAGATCGGCGACCATGCGGTTGAAGCTGCGCGCCAGCAGACCCAGCTCATCGTCGCGCTGGTCCGGCAGACGTGCATCGAGGCGCCCCTCGGCGACTTCGCGGTTGGCTGCGGCCAGCCGCGCGATCGGCGCCACCATCCGCCGGGCGACGTCGATCGCCAGCAGAATCGCGAGCAGTACCGACACCAGTAGCACCATGGTCAGGATGAGCTGGAACGCCAGCTTGAGTGAGTCGCGCAGGTAGTTGGCCTGGCGCACCGCAGCGGCTGACGCCTCGACCTGCGCCAGCCGCTGCGCGTAGTCGGCCGGAAGGCCATACAGCCCCTGCAGGACGCGACCGCGAGGCACACCTTCCAGCGGCTGCAGCACCCGCAGCCGGAGCACGCCATCGACCACTTCGGTGTCGGCATAGTGTCCGCGGGCGCTGATCGCCAGCCGCATGTCCTCGCTCGGAGGCGCGGCAGTCAATGCCTGCGGATTGGCTGCCGCGATCGCCCGCAGCCGGCCATCGGCGTAAACCGCCAGCTGCTCGGCCTGACTGTCATCCAGCGCAGTGTCGAGCGCGGCCGAGAGCGCGGCGTCAGGCATATTGGCCAGCTGCCGGGCCGCGTCTTTGGCGTCCTGCTCGGCCGCCTGCAGCCGGTCGTCAAGGAACAGTCGTCCGATCACCAGCGCTTGGTCCAGCGCCTGAGCACTATTGGCGGTGAACCAGGTGTCGACCGTGGCGGCAATGAAGCGCGCGCCGAACGCGTACACCAGTCCGACCGGCGGCAGCGCCAGCATCAGCAGAACCAACAGCAGCCGGCGACTGAGCCGGGCACCCGGCACGCCGTTGCGCACGTCGCGCCGCAGCCGCCACAGCCGCTGCAGGATCGCCACGGTCAGCGTCAGCAGCGCGGCGGCGGCCAGGCCGAAGACATACGGATAGGCCGGGGCAAAGCGCTGGCCCAGGCCCTCGGCGTCGGCAGCGAGATACAGCGACGACAGCACCAGCAGCGCCAGCGCCAACGCCAGCGCCGCCCAGCCGAGGCCGGCACTCAACTGGAGACGGCGGCTGGCCATGCGGTCGTGGGTGAAGTCAGCCGCCATTCGCGAGGCAGCAGCAGGGCCGGCAGACGCAGCGGCGTTGGCAGCGCGGACAAGTCCAGCGCGACCTGCACGCTGCCCGCACAGGCCAGCGAGCTGGCATCGGCCAGCGGCAGTCGAACCCGGTCGAGCGCGGCAAGCAAGGCGCTGCGACGGCTGAAGTGGCGCCGCACGCCATCGCCAAGCTGGATCGCATAGCGGCGGGTGAGCGCCGAGTAGCTGAGGATGATCACCCTCGAACCGGTTGCGTCGCCCTCGCACAGGGTCACTCGGTAGCGAAGGTGCAGATCAATGCCGGCGTCCAGTGCGCCCAGCATGGGCGGCGAGAACTGCAGCTGCTGGACAATCTCCAGGTCGGCGCCGGCTGCGCTGGCCACCGGCTGCGCGCTGCTGATCTGGGCCCGCTCGGGCGCGTCTGACCCGCAGCCGGCCAGTCCGGTGACGAGCAGCAGCCCGATCAGCCGCGACGCCAGCCGGCGCATCTCAGGGTCGCTGCAGCGCCGCGATGAAGAAGCCGTCGCCGGCATCCTCGCCAGGCAGGCGCTGATAGCCGTGGCCGGCGCGGCGACCATAGCTGCCGTCCAACGTCTGCGGCTGCGCCTCGGGATGGCGGTCGAGGAAGGCATCGATCTGGCGCGCGTTCTCGTCCGGGAGGATGGAGCAGGTCGCATAGACTAGTCGCCCGCCTGCGGCCAGCATAGGCCACGCAGCGTCGAGCAGCTGCGCCTGGGTCGAGCACAGCGCGGCAATGTCGGTCGCCCGGCGATGGCTGCGAATGTCCGGCTGCCGGCGCAGGATGCCGGTCGCCGAACACGGCGCATCCAGCAGGATGCGGTCGAACGTCCGTCCGTCCCACCAGCGCTCAGGATGGCGGCCATCGCCGGTCACCAGCGTCGCCTGCAGCCCCAGTCGCGACAGCGCCGGCGCGGTCTTCGCCAGACGCACGGAATCGACATCGACGGCCCACAGATCGAGGTCATCGAGGGCCTCCAGCAGCGCCGCTGCCTTGCCGCCGGGTGCGGCGCAGGCATCCAGAACGCGCATCCCGAAACCCGCGTCCAGCGCTAGCGCCGCGCGCTGCGCCGAGCTGTCCTGCACCGACACCAGGCCGGCATCCCAGCCGGGCAGACTGCGGGCTGGCGGGGGCGAAGGCAGACACAGCGCAAACGGCAGGCTGGGGTCGGCCGACCACACGATGCCGGCCGCGCCGAGCAGTTCGACATAAGCAGCGGGGTCAATCCGCCGCCGGTTGATCCGCAGCCACAGCGGCGGTGGCAGATTGCCAGCGTGCATTGCGGGCTCGGCCGCATCGCCCCAGGCCGTGCGCAGTGCGTCGATCAGCCAGCGCGGGTGATTGAGGCGCGCCTCGTCGTCTTCGGCAATGGCAGTCAAAAGGGAATCGCGCTCGCGCAGAAAACGCCGCAGCAACGCGTTGACCAGCGCGGCGTGACGCGGTCGCTGCAGCAGGCGCGCGGCGCCGACGCATGCATCAACGACGCCGTGCGCGGCCACCCCCAGCGAATCCAGCTGCGCCAGCCCCACCAGCAGCAGCGCGTGGACCGCGGCGTCGCTGCGCGCCAGCGGCTTCTGCAGCAGTTGTCGCAGCAGGGCCTCGTAGCGGTACAGCCCCCTGCAGGCTGCGAACACGCTGGCTTCGGCCAGCGCCCGGTCGCGCGGATCGCTCAGTGCTTCGGTCAGCGCCGGCATGGCAGCGCGCAGCGACTCGCCCTGCATCCGCACGCGCTCAAGCACGCGAGCGGCAGCCGCTCGAGACGCTGCGCCGGCGGCCGCGACGCTACTCACCGGCGCAGCGCGGGTCGGGCGTTCAGATAATCCCGCACCGGCATGGCGCGGCCGCCTTCACGCTGCACGGCGGTCAGGCGCAGCACACCGTTGCCGCAGGCGATGTCGATTCCGTACGCCGTGGCGCCAAGCACGGTGCCCGGTGCGGCGGCGTGCTCGGCTGCCAGCATCACGGCGGCGTGGATGCGCAGGCGCTCGCCGTCGACTTCCGCCTCTGCCACCGGCCACGGCACGAAGGCGCGAACCTTCCGTTCCAGCTCGGCGGCGCCGAGCTGCCAGTCCAGCTGCGACTCGGCCTTCTCCAACTTGCGCGCATAGGTGACGCCCTGCTCGGCTTGCGCGCGCGCCTGCGGCACCAGCCCGGCTCGCAGCAGGCTCATGCCGTCGCCCAGAACCTCGGCACCCAACAGCGCCAATCGATCATGCAAGCGGCCGGCGGTTTCACTGCCGTCCAGCGGCGTCGACAGCGTGAGCAGCACCGGGCCGGTATCCAGGCCCTTCTCCATCCGCATCAGACAAACCCCGGCCTGGGTGTCGCCCGCCTCAATCGCGCGTTGGATCGGCGCCGCCCCGCGCCAGCGCGGCAGCAGCGACGCATGGACGTTCCAGCAGCCCAGCCGCGGAATGTCCAGCACCGCTTGCGGCAGCAGCAGACCGTAGGCAACGACCACCAGCAGATCGGGCGCCAGATCGCGCAACGCCTTCTGCACTTCGCTTCCACGCAGGCGCTCAGGCTGACGCACCTCGATGCCGGCGGCCAGCGCCGCCTGTTTCACGGGACTTGGGTCGAGCCTGCGGCCGCGGCCGGTTGGCCGGTCCGGCTGGGTGTAAACGGCAACCACCTGCTGCGCGCCGCGAAGCAACACCTGCAGGCAGGGCACGGCAAACGCCGGCGTCCCGGCAAACACGATCCGCAAGCTCATCCTTGGACCTTTCTTCGCAGCGACACGTCAGGCAATGCTGGCACGGCGCTGTTTGGCCAGCTTGCGGCGCACCAGATCCCGCCTCAGCGGCGACAGATAGTCGACAAACAGGCGGCCCGCCAGATGGTCCATTTCATGCTGGATGCAGACCGCCAGCAGGCCATCGGCTTCGATTTCCTGCGGCGCCGCGCGCCGATCCAAAAAGCGCACTCGGATGCGCTCATGACGATTCACGTCGGCAAAAATGCCCGGCACCGAAAGGCATCCCTCCTGGTGCACCTGGACGCCATCGTGCTGGACGATTTCAGGATTGACGAACACCCGCGGTTCGTCGTGACCCTCGCTCACGTCCATCACCATGAAACGCAGATGGACGTCGACCTGGCTTGCGGCGAGACCGATGCCGGGCGCCGCGTACATGGTTTCAAACATGTCGTCGATGAGCACCTGCAGCGCCGGGGTGAAATCCGCAGGCAGCAGGGGCCGAGCCACGGTGCGCAGACGGGTGTCGGGAAACTCAAGAATCTCGAGAATGGTCATACTGATCAATATTTGGGGCCGTTTCAGGCCGCCGCAAGCCTAAAGATGGCGCTATTCTAGCGGTTGACCCGGCGGCCCACAGCGCCCCCTCGTCGGACGGTGATGTTTGGGCTATAGTGCGATAACCTGCTGGGGAAACAGGCACATGGCAGCCATGCTTAAAAAACTTCTTTCAGTTTGCGCCGCAGCACTCATCACCGTCGGCAGCTATGCCATGGCGGTCGAGCTTCGTCAGGATCACCCGGACGAATACGTCGTCAAGAAGGGCGACACCCTGTGGGACATCGCGGGACGATTCCTGCGTGAGCCGTGGCTGTGGCCGGAAATCTGGCAGGCCAACCCGCAGATTGAGAATCCGCACTTGATCTATCCGGGCGATGTGATCAGCCTCGCTTATCTGGGCGGTCGGCCGCAGATCCAGGTGACCCGACTGTCGCCGCAAGCGCGACGTCAGCCGCTGGATGCAGTGCCGGCGCTGCCGCTGGCCGATATCGAGGCGTTCCTGCGCAAGCCGCGGGTGATCGACAAGGAAACCTTGGAGGGGCTTCCCTACGTGCTCGCGCTGGAAGAAGGCCGGTTGCGCTCGACTTCCCAGCAGACCGCCTATGTGCGCGGCGCGAGTTTCAGCCCCGGGCAGCAGTTCGCGGTCGTCCGCCCCACCGTGCGCTACGCCGTTCATCCGCACCCGGTGACGGGTCACAAGCGCCTGAAGAAGGACAGCTACACCTTGGCACACGGACTGGATCCGCAAACTCAGGGTATCCAGTGGGCCTACTACGCGGCATCTGACAACGGCTTTGAGGTGCTCGGCTACGAAGTGCTGGAAATGGCGACCGGAACGATCACCCTCGGCGGCGATCCAGCGACACTGCTGTTGGCCGACCAAGGCATGGAAGTCAAGGCTGGTGATCTGTTGATGCCAGTCGACAACCGCCCGTTCGACCTGTCTTTTCAGCCGCGCGCTCCCAGTTCGATACCGGCCGACATGCGTATTTTGGCGCAGACGGATCGCTTCCTCTACGGCGGCCCACGCGACGTGATCGCGCTGTCGGCCGGCGCACGTGACGGGGTCGAGAACGGTCAGGTGTTTTCGATCTTCCGGCCCGGTGAGCTGATTCGTGACGACGTCGAACACCCGCACCGGATCACCGGCAATTTCACCCGCAACAAAGTGGCGTTGCCGGATGAGTTCGTTGGTCACGTGATGATCTTTCGCACCTTTGACAAGGTCAGCTATGGCCTGATCATGGACGGCGTTCGCCCGGCCAGACTGGAAGACGTGCTGAAGGCGCCCGTTTCGCTGCAGTAGTCGGCCGCACCGCGGCATGCCGCTGGTTCATGCGCCCGACGCGGCGCAGGCGTGGTTGACGCTGCTCCGCGCCCCCGGTCTCGGGGGCGCCCGCATCGGCGCACTGATCGAGCGCTTCGGCAGCGCCGAAGCGGCGCTTGCGGCCGGCCCCACCGGTTGGCGCAGCGTCGGCCTGCCGGGCGCCAGCATCGACTGGCTGAAGCACGGGGATCCCGCAGCGATCGCAGCCGACCTGACCTGGCTGGCTGGCCCGCAGCACTATCTGCTTACCGCTGATGGCGAGGACTACCCGCCGCTGTTGGCGCGCATCCCGACTGCGCCGGCGGCGCTGTTTGTGGTCGGTGCACCGGAAACGCTGTGGACGGCGCAGGTCGGAATCGTAGGCAGCCGCAGTCCCAGTTCGGGTGGGCGCGACAATACGCGGACATTTTCCAAGGCGCTGGGTGAGGCAGGGCTGTGCATTACCAGCGGACTCGCCGAAGGCGTCGATGCTGAAGCTCACCAGGCGGCGCTCGACGTCAAGGCGGTCACCGTAGCCGTCATGGGGACGGGTCCGGACCGCATCTATCCGGCCAGCAATCGGCCCCTGTCCCATGCCATCGTCGCGGCCGGGGGTGCGCTGGTGAGCGAGTTTCCGCCCGGCACCGGAGCCCGCCGCGAGCATTTCCCGCGCCGCAACCGGATCATCGCTGGCCTCGCGCTGGGCGTGGTGGTCATCGAGGCCGGACTGCAGAGCGGCGCACTGATCACCGCCCGCCTGGCCAGTGAGGCCGGGCGCGAGGTGTTCGCGCTGCCTGGGTCGATCCACAATCCGATGGCCCGCGGCTGTCACCGGCTGATCCGCGACGGTGCCGGGCTGGTCGAGAGCGTTCAGGAAGTGCTTGACGCGCTTGCGCCTGCCGCCCGCGAGCTGGGAAGCCTGCTCAGCGCTCGGCTGGCCGCGACGCCTGCAGCGGCGGGCACCGAACGACACCCCAGCGATGATCCACTGCAGCAGGCGCTGTGGCTGGCGCTCGGCCACGATCCGGTAGGGATGGACGTGCTGGCGCAGCGCACCGGGTTGACCGTCGAAGTCCTATCCTCCATGCTGCTGCTAATGGAACTGGAAGGCCGAGTTGCCGCACGCCACGGCCGCTACGTCCGGCAGCCCTGACGTCCCCAACCGCGCCGCTCCTGGCCGCGCCGCCGAGGATGGATGAAAGAGACCATATTGGACGTACTGCTGTACCTCTTCGAGAACTACTTCTACGAGGACCCGGACGCCGTCCGTGACCGCGAGTCCCTCCAGGCCGGACTGCTGCAGGCCGGCTTCAGCCCCACCGAGATCAGCAAGGCCTTTGACTGGCTGGACGAGCTGGCGCGCGAGCGGCCGGACGTCGAGACTCCGGCTGCAATGGGGCCGGTGCGGCTGTACGCCGACGTGGAAGAGGCGCGTCTGGACCGCGAGTGCCGCGGCTTCCTGATGTCACTGGAGCGCAATGGCGTGCTCGACCCGACCCGCCGTGAGCTGGTGCTGGATCGGGTGATGGCGCTGGATGCAGACGAGTTCGACCTGGATGATCTCAAGTGGGTGGTTCTGATGGTGCTGTTCAACCAGCCCGGCCAGGAGGCGGCATTTGCCTGGATGGAGAACCACATGTTTGACGACGACGACCAGCCGCTGCATTGAGCCCAGCGCGCCGCACTGACGCATGCCGCGCCTGCCGCCGAGCCCGGTCGCGCGGCTGCCGACCATGCCCTCCCGCAGCGGACCTGCTTGACAGCCCCTAAACCGCTGTGCATTCACTGATATAGGGAAACAGGTCCTGCGCCGTCAGCGCGGACATGTTCCTGTGTCACCCTTGCCCCGCACTTCAACCTGCCTTCGAGACACGCACCGCATGGCCAAGAACCTGCTCATCGTCGAGTCGCCTGCCAAGGCCAAGACGATCAACAAATATCTGGGCAAAGACTTCCAGGTGTTGGCCTCGTTCGGTCACGTGCGCGATCTGGTGCCAAAGGAAGGCGCCGTCGACACCGAGCGCGGCTTCGCCATGAATTACTCGCTGATCGACAAGAACGAAAAACACGTCGAGGCGATTGCCCGTGCGGCCCGCAGCGCCAGCGCCCTGTACCTGGCCACCGATCCGGACCGCGAGGGCGAGGCGATCAGTTGGCACATTGCAGAGATTCTGAAGGAGCGCGGCCTGCTGGAAGGGCGCTCGCTGCATCGGGTCGTGTTCACCGAAATCACGCCGCGGGCGGTCAAGGAAGCCGTCGCGAATCCGCGCTCGGTCTCGACCGACCTGGTCAATGCCCAGCAGGCGCGTCGCGCGCTGGACTATCTGGTCGGCTTCAACCTGAGCCCGGTGCTGTGGCGCAAGGTGCAGCGCGGCCTGTCTGCCGGCCGCGTACAGAGCCCGGCGCTGCGCATGATCGTCGAGCGTGAGGAGGCGATAGAAGCCTTCATCGCTCGCGAGTATTGGACCTTCGAGGCACAGCTGGCGCACGCCGCGCAGCCGTTCAATGCGCGGCTGACCCGGCTGGACGGGCGCAAGTTCGAGCAGTTCGACATCATCGACGGCGCCACCGCAGAAGCGGCCAAGCAGCGGCTGATCAGCGCCGCCGGCAGTGCGCTGGTGGTGTCCGACGTCCAGAGCAAGGAGCGCAAGCGCCGCCCGTCTCCGCCGTTCATCACCTCGACGCTGCAACAGGAGGCCGCGCGCAAGCTCGGTTTCTCGACCAGCCGCACCATGCGCATCGCACAGAAGCTGTATGAAGGGGTGTCGCTGGGCGACGGCGATCCGGTCGGCCTGATCAGCTACATGCGAACCGATTCCACCCATCTGGCACAGGAAGCGGTCACCGAGCTGCGCGAGGTCATCCTGCGCCAGTTCGGCCCGCAGGCCCTGCCCGCGCAGGCCAACGAGTACCGGACCAAATCAAAGAATGCGCAGGAAGCGCATGAGGCGATCCGCCCCACCTCGCCGGCATTGACGCCCAAATCGGTGGCGCAGTTCCTCGATCCCGATGCCTTCAAACTCTACGAACTGATCTGGAAGCGTGCCATCGCCTGCCAGATGGTGCCGGCCACGCTCAATACCGTGTCGGTTGATCTGGCTGCGGGCAGCGAAAACAACTTCCGCGCCAGCGGCACGACGGTGGTCGACCCGGGCTTTCTGGCCGTCTACGAGGAAGGCAAGGACAGCAAGAGCGCCGAGGACGAAGACGAGGGCCGCAAGCTGCCAGCCCTGCGCAAGGGCGAAAGCGTGCCGCTGTCGGCAATCGTCGCCGACCAGCACTTCACCGAGCCGCCGCCGCGCTTTTCCGAAGCGCTGCTGGTAAAGACGCTGGAGGAGTACGGCATCGGCCGCCCCAGCACCTACGCCAGCATTATCCAGACCCTGCTCAATCGCGAGTACGTGTTTCTGGACAGCCGCCGCTTCCGGCCCTCCGACGTTGGTCGCGCGGTGGCCAACTTCCTGAGCGGGCACTTTCCGCAGTACGTCGACTACGACTTCACCGCCAAGCTTGAAGACGAGCTGGACGCGGTAAGCCGCGGCGAAGAGGACTGGGTGCCGCTGCTGGCGCGCTTCTGGGCGCCGTTCAAGGCGCTGGTCGATGACAAGAGCCAGTCGGTGGACCGCTCCGAGGCAACCGGCGCGAGGGTGGTCGGCATTGATCCCAAGAGCGGCAAGCCGGTCACCGTCCGACTCGGTCGATATGGCCCGTTCGCCCAGATCGGCACCACCGAGGATGGCGACAAGCCAACCTACGCCAGCTTGCGACCGGGCCAGAGCATGCACACCATCGCGCTGGCCGACGCGCTGGAGCTGTTCAAGCTGCCGCGCACTCTGGGTGAAGACGGTGGTGAAACGGTCAGCGTGGCGATTGGCCGGTTCGGCCCGTTTGCCAAGCGCGGCAGCACCTATGCCTCGCTGAAGAAAGAGGACGATCCTTACACCATCGATCTGGAGACGGCGGTCGCGCGGATTCGCGAGAAAGAGGAAATCGCCGCCAATCGCCTGATCAAGGCGTTCGAAGGAAGCGACATCCAGGTGCTCAACGGCCGCTACGGACCGTATGTCACCGACGGTATCCGCAACGGTCGCATTCCGAAGGATCGCGAACCTGCCAGCCTGACCCTGGCCGACTGCCTGACCATCATGGAGACGGCGCCGCCGCCCAAGCCGGGTCGCGGCCGCGGGGCCGCCAAGAAGGCGCCAGCGAAAAAGGCCGCAGCGAAGAAATCAGCCAATGGCGCCGCGGCGGGCACGGCGGCAGTCGAAAAGGCACCCGCCGGGAAGGCACCGGCAAAAAAGGCAGCGGCGAAGAAAGCGGTGAAGAAGAAGCCGGCGGCAAAGAAAACCGCGATCAAGAAAGCAGCCGCCAAGCGCACTGCTGGCAAGGTCGCCGAGCTGGTTTGAGGCGAGCTGCGACAGGTGCGGTTTTGCGAAGCCGCGCCAAACGCGGTTCGCCCTCGTACAGCCGCCGGGATCAACCCCAGCGGTTCGCGCTGGGGCGTCGATCCGCGCGCTCCTATCTTCGCAACCGCGGCGTGCGCGTGCATACGCCCGCACGCGCGTGCCTCTCCGATGCAGTGTTTTCTGGATGTCGACCGCTACCTACCCAGCAATGCAGCGCTGATGAATCGGACGACACCTACTCGTCGCGCGTCACCCGCAGCACCTCCTCCACCGAGGTCACGCCGGCCAGCACCTTGGTCCAGCCGTCGTCGATCATCGCCGGGGTCTGCTGGCGGGCCAGACGGGTCAGCCCGGCCTCGTTGGCGCCGTCGTGGATGGCCTGGCGCATGGCTTCGTCGACCAGCACCAGCTCGTAAACGCCAGCGCGTCCGCGGTAGCCGGCGCTGCGTCCACTGGCGGTTGGACCGGGGCGGAAGAAGCGCAGGTCCGGATCAAATTCGCGCCCGAACGCGGCGCATTCGGACGCGGTTGGGGTGTAGGCCTCGCGGATCGCGGGGTCCAGCACGCGCACCAGACGCTGCGCCAGCACGCCGATCAGCGACGAGCTGAGCAGGAACGGTTCGATGCCCATGTCGCGCAGCCGGGTGGCCGCACCGACGGCCGAATTGGTGTGCAGGGTCGACAGCACCAGGTGGCCGGTGAGGCTGGCCTGCACGGCGATTTCGGCGGTTTCCAGGTCGCGGATCTCGCCCACCATCACCACGTCGGGATCCTGCCGCAGGATCGCCCGCAACCCGCGCGCGAAGGTCATGTCCACCCGCGCGTTAACCTGGGTCTGGCCGATGCCGTCGAGGTAGTACTCGATCGGATCCTCCACCGTCAGGATGTTGCGGGTGGCGTCGTTAAGGCGCTCCAGCGCGGCATACAGGGTGGTGGTCTTGCCGCTGCCGGTCGGCCCGGTGACCAGCAGAATGCCGTGCGGGCGGTGAATGAGCTGGTCGACCCGAGCCAGCGTGGTCGGATCCATTCCAAGCTGGGACAGATCGAGCCGGCCGGCCTGCTTGTCAAGCAGGCGCAGCACCACCCGTTCGCCGTGCCCGGCGGGAATCGTCGATACGCGCACGTCGACCGGCCGGCCGGCGATGCGCAGACCGATGCGCCCGTCCTGCGGCAGGCGCTTCTCGGCGATGTCGAGCTTGGCCATGACCTTGATCCGCGACACCACGGGCTGGGCCACCGCTTTCTGCGGCGCCAGCACTTCACGCAACACGCCGTCGATACGAAAGCGCACCACCAGGCGATTCTCGAACGGCTCGATGTGGATATCCGAGGCGTTTTCCTTCACCGCTTCGGTCAGCAGGGCGTTGATGAGGCGGATGATCGGCGCGTCGTCCTCACTCTCGAGCAGGTCCTGCGGCTCCGGCAGGGCGTCGGCGATCTGCTTCAAATCAAGACTGTCGTCGAAGTCGGCGACCATCGCTCGGGCATCGTCGGTGCCCGACTCGTAAAGGTCGCGCAGCAGACGCTCCCAGGCGCTGGCCTCGATCCGGTCCAGCCGCAGCGGCACGCCACAGTGGCGGCGCAGCTCGGCGATCACTTCCGGCCGCACGCCGGGGCGGTAGGCGACCACCGCCTGCGCGGGCTGCCAGTCCACCACGGTCGCGCCGTGGCGCTTGGCGAAGCCGAAGCCGGGCCGCGCGGGGGCGACGGCCGGCGCCGGCGTCTCACTCATTCAGCCGCTCCAGCGGCGGCGGCGAGCTGAACATGTCCTCCGGCAGCTCCGGCAGCAATGGCTGCTGCTCTCCGCGGTAGCGCAGCTCGGTGTTTTCGCGCATGCGTATCTGCTCAGCGCGCAGGAAGTTGTAGCGCTCACTGGAGATGGCCGCCTGGGTGGCTTCGTCGCGCAGGATGCGCGGGCGCAGGAAAATCATCAGATTGCGCTTGCTGTGCTTGGAGGAGCGCGACTTGAACAGGTGGCCCAGCACCGGAATGCGCGACAGGCCCGGAACGCCCTGCAGGCTCTCGCCGGTCTCCTCGGACGTCAGGCCGCCCAGCACCAGCAGCCCGCCATCCGGCACCATGACGCTGGTGGTCAGCTCGCGCTTGTTGGTGATCAGATCGGAAGCGCCCTGCACGCCTGGCGCCAGTGACGACACTTCCTGCTTGAGGTCCAGCCGCACGCTGCTGCCTTCGTTGACATGCGGGGTAACGGTGAGGATCAGGCCGACATCCTTGCGCTCGATGGTCTGGAACGGATTGGTCGGCTGACTGCCGCCGCCGGTGCCGGTGTTGGTGAACTGGCCAGTCAAGAAGGGCACTTCCTGCACCACCTTGAACTGAGCCTCCTTGTGATCGAGGGTGACGATCGAGGGGTTTGAAAGCATGTTGGCACGCGCATCGCCGCGCAAAGCCTTGACCAGCGCGCCGATCTGGAACAGCTCTTGCCCGGCAATGCTCACGGTGCCGCTCAGATAGCCCAGATTGAGCCCTGAGCCGACTGCGCTGTAAGGGTCGCGCAGTGCGTTCACGATGCTGCCAGAGCCGCCTGCACCCGGGAAGTTGGTGCCGCCGATCACTCCGCTGGTCAGTCCACCGTTGCCGTCGCTGTCGACCGTGGTGGCCTGCCACTGCACGCCCAGCTCGTCGGCCAGATCGTCGCTGACTTCAGCGATGATCGCCTCGACCAGGATCTGCACGCTCGGCACGTCGAGCTGTCGCACCACCGAGGCCAGCTCGCGGAACACCGCCGGCGACGAGGTGACGATCAGCGAATTGGTGCCCTCATGCGGCTGGATGGTTGCCGGGTTGGCGCCCTCGGTCTTGACGGCGGTGCCGGTCAGGGTGCCGGCGACGCTTTCCAGAATTGGCACCAGTTCCGCAGCGCTCGCATAGCGCAGATAGATCACCTGGGTGTTCTCGCCGGACTCCAGCGGCGTGTCGAGATGGGCGATCAGCGCACGCAGCCGCAGACGCTGCGTGCGGTCACCTGACAGCAGCACGGAATTGGTCCGCGAGTCGGCGATCAGTCGCATCGCGCCGGGCGCCGGGCTGCCGTTGGCCTGGGGCTCGAGCGCCGCAATCGTGCGTCCGACTTCCGCCGCACTGGCGTGGCGCAGCGGTATCACTTCGACCTCGACATCCGACCCGGTGTCGATACGGCGGATGATCGACACCAGCCGATCGACGTTGCCGGCGCGGTCGGTCACCAGCAGCGAGTTGCTGTTGCCATGGGCGATCATGTGGCCCTGCTGCGGCATCAGCGGTCGCAGCAGCGTCACCAGCTCCTGCGCCGCGACATGCTTCACCTCGATGACCCGCGTCACGATTTCGTCGACCCCGCCACCGCCGGCCACCGAAGCACCGCCATCCTGGGTGGCCACCGCTTCGGTCACGATCTTGACGACCTTGCCCGACGGCACTGCCGCATAGCCGTGCACCCGCAGCACCGACTGGAAGATCTCGTAGACCTCATCGGCGCTCATCTGCTTGCCGGAAATCACCGTGACCTTGCCGGCTACGCCGGGGTCGACGATGAAGCTTTTGCCGGTGATCTCGCTCACCGTCTGGATCAGCACGCCGATGTCGGCGCCCTGCAGATTGATGGTGTGCTTGCCGTTGCCATTGGTGTAGCCCGGCGCCGGCGCCGGCGGCGCCATCACCGTGGGCGCCGGGAGCGGCGTCTGGGCCGCTGCGGTCGGCGCCGCGAGCAGCGCGAAAATGGCATAGGCAGCGAGTGACAGGGCAATTCGAGTCATACGATCGTCCGTGATGCGGCTACAGGCCAACGGGAATCTGCAGGGTGGTGCCATCGCGCTGCACCGACAGCGTGAGCTGCCGGGTGTCACGCAGTGCCGCCGTGAGTTCCGGAACGCGCTCCGGGCCGTCGAGCGGAATGCCGTTGACGGCGGTGATGATATCGGTTGGCCGCAGCCCGGCACGGTCGAGCAGATCGGAGTCGCGACCCACGCTCAGCCGCACGCCGCTGAAGCGGCCATTTTCGAGCACCGGAAACACGCTTACCTGCTTGGCCAGCTGGGCGATGTCGGTGCCGGTGGCGGCACGGATCGACTCCATGCTGGGCATGCCGACGCTGATGTTGGGGTTGACGAACGCGGCCACCGCAGGCGCGCCGGCCGTGCCCGGCACGGCGGTGGCCGCCGTGCCGAAGGCAGCGCCCGAGGGCGTCGACGCACCAGCGGCCGGGCTCGAACCCGCGCCCACCGGGTTGGGCAGGCTCAGCGACTCTTCCACGCCGGCTCGGCGCAGCAGGATGCGGCCGCTGTGGATTCCGATCAGCTGGGCATCTCCGGGAAGCGCATCGCCAACGCGGTAGCGACGCTGCGCGCCGGCTTCGTCGGAGACGATGGCATAGCCGGCCTCCGAACCGTCCTCGTTGAAGGTGCCGCGCAGCGTCAGCTTGAGCGAGGTCGCCGGCGCCTGCTGAGCCAATCTGGCGAGATCGAGCCGCGCGCCGGGATCACCAAACAGATGCCATTTCGCCACGCTGACCGCCTGCGTCACCGGCGCCAGGGGTGTAGCGGCCAAGGTTGTCGATTCCGGAACCGGCAGCGTGGGGCCGGCAAGGAACAGCCAGATCAGCCGCACGAGCTGCCAAAGCAGCCAAGCGCCGGCGGCGACCGCCACGGCGGGCGCCAGTGCGGCGAGGCGCAGCGGCAGGCGGTCGGACAAGAGCGCGTTATCCATGCGCTGGGCTGTCGGCAGAAGACGCCGAACTGTAGCAGATCACCTGCATGGTTCCGGCGTCCGGGCGTGGCGGCAAGGCCGGCTCAGTGATTGCCGCGCGGTGGCCGCTTGACCAGTGCCCGCAGGCCGCGCTTGATCCGACCCAGCAACCCGGTAGGTGCGTCGGCTGCCGGGGCTGTCCCTGGCGCGGCGGCGGCTGTCGGCGCCACTGCGGTTGCGTCTGCCGCGACGCCCGCCTCACCCTCACGACCGCGACCACGGCCGCCACGCCGGCGGCGCGGCTTGCGGGTGCTGGCGGGGGGCTTGTCGAACTCGCCCGGTGTCGCCGGCGCCGTCTTGATCGGCGCGTCCGGCAGCGGCTCGGCAGCCACGGCAACCATCGGCACGGCATCGCCTGCGGCCGATTGGCTTGGCCGAGGAGACCGCTCACCGCGGGCGCCGGAGTCGCGTCGTGGCCCGCCGCTTCCGCTGCGCCCACCGCCGCCACCGCTGCGCGAACCGCCGCTGCTGCTGCGGCCGCCCGCGCCGCTGCGACCGCCGCCGCGGCGTTCGTCCTCGGCGGCCTTGGCTTCGCGCACCTCACGGAAGATCGCGCTGACGCTTTCGCCGGCCTCTTCGCCTTCGGCCAGTGGCGCGCGCGGAGCACGCGGCACCGGCATCAGCAGCTCGCGCTCCACCGCGGCCACCGGCAGCTTCTGCTCGATGAAGGCCTCGATGTCAGGCAGGCTGATAGCGTAGCGTTCGCATGCGAAGCTGATCGCATCGCCTTCGGCGCCGAGCCGCGCGGTGCGTCCGATCCGGTGGACGTAGTCCTCGGCGTCGAACGGCAGGTCGTAGTTGTAGACATGGCTCACGCCATCGATGTGCAGGCCGCGTGCGGCGACATCGGTGGCCACCAGAATATCGAGTTGGCCCTTCTGGAACTTGCCCAGCAACGACTCGCGCTTCTTCTGCGGCACATCGCCCGACAGCACGCCAACCCGGAATCCGGCGCGCTCGAGCGAGCGCGCAACGCGCTCGACCCAGACCTTGGTATTGACGAACACCATGGTGCGGTGTCCCTCACTGCGGGTGAGCAGGCCGATCAGCAGCGGAATCTTGTCCTCATCGGACGGAAAGTAGACCAGCTGACGCACTTTGGAGTTGGTGATGAACTCGGTCTCGACGACCAGCTTTTCCGGGTCGTTCATGTGCTCGTAGGCGAGTTCCAGCACCCGATGGCTCAGCGTGGCGGAGAACAGCAGGGTCTGCCGCTCGGTCCGGATCGGCATACGCCGCAGCAGGAAGCGGATGTCCTTGATGAAGCCGAGGTCGAACATGCGGTCGGCCTCGTCAAGCACGCATATCTCGCAGGCGTGCAGCGAGACGACCTTGTGCTGCTTGACGTAGTCGATCAGCCGGCCTGGCGTCGCGATGATGACGTCGGTGCCCTGCTGCAGCTGCTCGCGCTGCTTGTCGTAATCGACGCCGCCGTAGATCAACGAGAAGCGCAGGCCCAGCTCGGAGCCGAACTTGACCGCGTCCTTGTGGATCTGGATGGCCAGCTCGCGAGTCGGCGCCAGGATCAGCGCACGCGGGTCTTCGGGCTTGCGCTCGGCCAGCGCCGGACGGGTCAGCAGTCGATTGATGAGGGTGACCAGAAACGCCAGCGTTTTGCCGGTGCCGGTCTGCGCCTGACCGGCCACGTCGCGACCGGGAAGGGCAATTGGCAAAGTCATGGCCTGGATCGGCGTGCAGCGGGTGAACCCGGCGCTGCTGAGCCCGGCGAGCAGCGCCGGGTGCAAATCAAAACTCGAGAACGTGATATCGGTAAGCGGTTTGTCGGACATTAAATTCTCTGCGGCACGAAAGGTGCGCTTGCTCCGCCGGCTCCGCCGCCGCACACTCGGGCGACCGCGTCCGACGCTTGTCTGGTCGTGGTTTCGCCCCCAAGTGTAGCCGATGCAGTCGCCGCCCGGCGGCCAGAACGCTGGAGTCCCACCTTGAATTCTCACGTACTTGATGTGTCAGACGCCGATTTCGACAGCCAGGTGCTGCAGTCGGCCGAGCCCGTTCTGGTCGACTTCTGGGCCGAGTGGTGCGGTCCCTGCAAGATGATTGCGCCGATCGTCGACGATATCGCCCAAACCTATGCTGGCAAGCTGAAGGTGGCGAAGGTGAATATCGACCACAACCAGAAAACCCCGCGCAACTTTGCGGTGCGTGGCATTCCCACCCTGATGCTGTTCAAGGACGGCAAGGTCCAGGCAACCCAGGTCGGCGCGATCACCAAGGCGCAACTGACGCAGCTGATCGACCGCACGCTGTAAGTTTTGCCCGCGCGCAGCGCGTCGCGCTGACGCGGCGCGCGCCGTCAGGCTGAATCGCCGCTACCCGCCGCACTTTACGGCCGCGCGTTTGCGGTGCTACCGTTTGGGGGTCTGCGGAGCCTTTGCTCCCACCCGACCCCCTTCTATTTTCCCGTCGCTCGCCCCCCGCGAGGATTTATTCCCGTGCAAGAAAATGTTCCCGAGTCCGGCGCCCAAGCGCCGACCGAGCGCGAAAGCGCGCCTGTGAACGCGCCGTCGGACACCCCGTCCGCAGCGCCCACCACAGCCCCAGAAGGCAGCAGCGGCGAAGGCGGCGACGATACGTCGTCACAGACGCCCGGAGCGGAGCCGCGGCCACCGCGTGAAGGCCGCAATCGGCACCGCGAGCGGCGCAACCGCAATCGCGAGGTCCGACCGCCGGCCGACGAGCGGCCGGATCGGCCCGAGCGTCCGGAGCGCGGCAACGACCGCCCGGAGCGCGGCAACCGCGAAGACCGCCCCGAGCGTCAGGAGCCGTTTCCGGCCTTCCAGGTTCCAGCCAACTTTCCGGTCTATTCGCTGACCGACCTCAAGCGGATGACCGCCGCTTCGCTGCTCGACATCGCCGACCAGATCGGCCTGGGCGATGCCGTCGCGCGGTTGCGCAAGCAGGACGTCACGTTCGCGCTGCTGAAGGCGCTGACCCGTACCTCCGACGGTGTCGCCGGTGAGGGCGTGCTGGAAATCCTGCCCGACGGTTACGGCTTTCTGCGCTCGGCCGATGCCAGCTACCTGGCCGGTCCGGACGATGTCTACATCAGCCCCAGCCAGATCCGCCGCTTCAACCTGCGTACCGGCGATTATCTGATCGGCAAGATCCGCCCGCCCAAGGACGGCGAGCGCTATTTCGCCTTGGACAAGGTCGGCACCATCAACGGCGAGCCGCCGGAAGCGTCGAAGAACAAGGTCCTGTTCGAGAATCTCACGCCGCTGTTTCCGCGTGAGCGCTTCCGTCTCGAGCGCGGCAACGGCAGCACCGAAGACATCACCGGCCGCATCCTCGACCTGATGTCGCCGGTCGGCAAGGGTCAGCGTGGTCTCATCGTCAGCCCGCCTAAGGCCGGCAAGACGATGCTGATGCAGAGCGTCGCCCAGGCCATCGTGCACAACCATCCGGACGTGCACCTGATCGTGCTGCTGATCGATGAGCGGCCGGAAGAAGTCACCGAGATGCAGCGCAGCGTGCGCGGCGAAGTAGTCAGTTCGACCTTCGACGAGCCGGCCGCGCGACACGTGCAGGTCGCCGAGATGGTCATCGAGCGCGCCAAGCGCCTGGTCGAGCACAAGCGCGACGTGGTCATCCTGCTCGACTCGATTACCCGCCTCGCCCGCGCTTACAACACCGTGGTGCCGAGCTCAGGCAAGGTGCTGACGGGCGGTGTCGACGCCAACGCGCTGCAGCGCCCGAAGCGGTTTTTCGGCGCTGCCCGCAAGGCCGAGGAGGGCGGCTCGCTGACCATCCTCGCGACTACGCTGGTCGACACCGGCTCGAAGATGGACGAGGTGATCTACGAGGAGTTCAAGGGCACCGGCAACATGGAGGTGCACCTGGACCGGCGGATCGCCGAGAAGCGGGTCTATCCGGCGTTCAACATCAATCGTTCCGGCACCCGTCGCGAAGAGTTCCTGATCGATGCCGACTTCCTGCAGAAGATCTGGATTCTGCGCAAGCTGCTGCATCCGATGGACGAGCTGTCGGCGATGGAGTTCCTGCTCGACAAGATGAAGAACACCAAGACCAACGAAGAGTTCTTCAGCTTCATGAAGCGGTCCTGACGGTCCGCTGCGGCCCGCCGCCGCCGCACTGAGCCGATCAACCGCCTGCCGCCGTCATGCGCTGCTATGTCTACAAGAGCCTGCGCCGCGTCGATAGCTACGTCTATCTTGCCCAGCGCGACGCCTTTGACGCGTTGCCGGAGGCCCTGCGCGGCGGTCTTCTGCCGCTGAGTTTCGTGATGGAGCTGGATCTGAGCCCGCCGCAGCGACTTGCTCGCGAGGATGCCGCGGTGGTCAGCGCCAATCTGCTGGCCTGCGGCTTCCACCTGCAGCTGCCGCCGCCAGCGTTCTCCGAATTCAACGCCACCTTGACCCGTGACTGATCCCGCCAGCAGTCCGCGACGCCCACCAAGCGCAGCATTTGCGCTTGCTCTGGCGCTGCCGTTCGGCCTGCTGCCGCTGCTGCTGCCGGCATCGCCATGGACGCTGCTACCGCTGATGCTGGCGCTACCGCTGCAGTTGGCGGGTGCGGCGTGGACGCTCGGGTATCGCGCAGAAAGCTCCCTGCTGCAGCTGGTCCAACGACGCCTGTGGCCGGTGGCCGCCCTGCTGCTCATGGCCGGCGGTCTGATTACGCTGCTGCTCGCCTGGCCGGTCGCGACGCTTCTGACTGCCGCGTCACTCTCGGCTTCGCTGCTGGCCAGTGCAGCGGTCGCTCTGGGCGGGCTGGTGCTGTGGCGCTGTTGGCCGGCAGTCGTCCTGCCCTTGATCGATCCCGCCGTCGGCCGTCGTCGGCCGGGACCGCTGGTCGCACTGGGAGCCGGTCGGCGGTTGGCACATGCCGATCCGTCAGCCGGCCGCGGGCTGTTGGCCACGGTGCTGCTGCTGCTGCTGTTGCTTGGCACAATCGGTCTTGGGCTGGGAGATGACCGCCTGCCGGGGTCCCTGCGGCTGGTCCTGTATCCGCTTTGGAGTCTTCTGTTGGCGCCGTTTCTCAGCTTCGCCCTGGTCGCGCTGGTCGAGCCGGCCCGGCTGGCTGCCGTACGGACGCCGAGCAACCCGCTGCCGACGGCGTCCGCAGCGGCAGAAGCGGAGCTGCTGCTGCCCGCCGGACTGGATCCCACGCTCAGGCTTTACGCGGTCGCCCGCACCGGCCGGATCGAGCTGGCGCTGGCCGAGCTGGAGTCGGGTGCCCAGCCGCACGCACTGCCGGATCCCGGCCAGCGCGACCAGCGAACGCTGGCGATGCTGGCGTCGGTGCTCGGTGACCTGCGCCTGCTGCGCGCGCTGATCGTCCGCGGGGTCGACCTCAACCGCCGGCACGCCGGGCTGACGCCACTTCTCGCCGCCACCCGCGACAGCCTGCACGGCCGTCCAGAAGCGGTGATGACGCTGCTTGCCAACGGCGCTGACGCGCGCGCAACCGACGCCGAGGGACGCACGCCCCTGCATTTCGCCGCGCTGCTGGCCGACCCCGAGATCGCGGCGCTGCTGCTTGATGCCAATGCCGAAATCGATGCCTGCAATCGCGACGGCTACAGTGCACTGGGCGTGGCCTGCACCGCCGGCAACTGGCGAATGGCGCGCTTTCTGCTGGACCGCAAGGCCAAGCCCGAACCGGTCGGTGGCCAGCCGGCGCTGCTGGCCGCGGCCAGCGGAGAGGACGATCCGGCCGGAGTGCAGCTGCTGCTGAAGCACAAGGCCAGCGTCAACGCGCGCGGCCGTCTCGGCCGCAGCGCGCTCATGAATGCATGCCTGGCGAGCAATCCGCAGATTGTCGCGGCGTTGCTGGCCGGCGGTGCTGATGTCGATGCGCGCGATGATCACGCCGTGTCGCCACTGCTGGAAGCGGCACGCGCCGGTGCCACGACCGTACTCAGACGACTGGCCGCCGCCGCACCTGACGCCAGCCACTGCGACCACAGCGGCCGCAGCCCGCTGGCGCTGGCCTGCCAGTCTGCCGTGGCCAGCGCCGAAACGATCGAAATCCTGCTGCACCTCGGGGTAGACCCTGCGCACCCCGCCGACGACGGACGACGCGCCATCGACGTCGCCATTGTCGGCGGACGCTGGCCGCTGGTGGCGGCGCTGGACCCGTCCTACGTTCTGCCATCGAGCTACGCCGAAGGCGAGCCGACCACCGAGTCCGGGGCAGCGGCGGATGATCCGCGGCCCTGGCGCGACCAACTGCACGGCGCCCTGCTGGACAACGATGTCGTCGCCGTTGATCGGCTGCTGCGCGGCGCCATTGATGCAGCAGTTTGTGCGGAGCTGTTCGACAGCCTGGAGCGGCGCTTGACCGCCACCCTGCGCCGTCGGCTAGCCGCCGCCATCGACCCGAACGGCCGCGAGGCTGACGGTATTGATCGCTTCTGGCGCTGTCTGGAGCGAGCGGATGCCGATGGCATTGACCTGCTGCTGGAGCGCGGCGCCACGGTTGGCGGGCGGGGCGGCCTGGCCCGCCTGCTGCAGGCGTGTTTGCGCAGCGACGAGCGGGGGCCGGCCAACGAGCAGCGCGCTCGCACGCTGCTGGCCAGCGGCGCCGACCCGTTTGGTGACGCCGCCGGCGATCTGCCGATCACCCTCACGGTTCGACTTGGCTGGCTGCAGCTGCTGGGCGATCTGCTCGGGGCTGGCGCCGACCCGCAGGTGCTCGACGGGCGCGGCGAAAACGCGCTGATGATCGCCACCACGCGGCGCTGCGCGGCGGCATTGCCGACGCTGCTCCTGCATGGCGCCCAACCCGACCGATCCGTTGCCGATGGTCGTACCGCCCGCGGAACCGCGCTGGCGCAGGGCAGCAGCGACGTCATCGACTGGCTGGACTGGTCGGGGTGGCGTCTGCCGGGCCGACCGCTGCGACCGTCCGATCTGGTGAGTGCAGCCGCGCTCGGCGACCGTGGCGCCGTGCGCAAGCTGCTGGCGCTGGGCCTACCGGTGGATGGGCTGGACGGCCAGGGCGCCACCGCACTGCTGCGCGCAAGCGGCAGCGGCCACGCCGAGGTGGCCGCCGATCTGTTGGCGTGTGGCGCCGACCCGGCCCGCGCGGCCACCAGCGGCGCAACCTGTCTCAGCGCGGCAGTCAGTCGCCGGCAGCTCGGCGTCATCGCCGTACTGCTGGCCCATGGGGTGACCGCCGACCAGCCGCTGCCGGGTGCGATAACCCCCCTGATGGTGGCTGCTGCGCTCGGCTTTCCGGACATCTGCCGGGTGCTGCTTGACGCCGGGGCCAGCGCCACTGCCAGCGACGGCCGCGGCGGCACGGTGCTGCATGCGTTGGCCCAGTTCGGCTTCACCAGCCGTGAGCGCAGTCGGGTCATGACCTCTTGGGATCTGCTGCTCGACGCCGGCGCCAGCGCCGACGCGCGCAATGCCGACGGCCTCTCGCCACTGCTGCTGCTGCTTGGCTCGCGGATGGAACCCGGCGCCAATCCAGACGAGGAATGCCTTGCCGCCCAGGTCGACCGCCTGCTGCGCGCCGAGGTCGCTTTGGACACACAGGACGGCCGCGGCTTCAGCCCGCTGCATCTGGCCGCCCTGCACGGCCAGATTCGCGTTGCCCGCCGCCTGCTCCAGTCTGGCGCCAATCGCGAGGCCCGCGACACCCTCAATCGTCGGCCGCAGGACATCGCCCTGATGCGCGGCTTCGTCGACATCGCCCGCGAGCTCGAGCCGCTGGGCGGCGGTGGAACGCCATCGATGGCGAGATTTTTGCGCGATCCGTCGCTGTAGTACGTGACGCCGCAGAACCGGTGCGGGCCGGCAGATTGCGTTCGCCGCAAGCCTGCAGCGCCAGCCCGACGCAGAGGTGCAGGTGGGTCTGACGCTCAAGCGGCCGCCAGCGCCGCAAAGCGCTCCGCCTGTTCGCGCTTGCCCACTGCCCGATAGGCATCTGCAAGTCGGCTGGCGGCGTCGCGGGTGCGCCGGTGTTCGGCGCCCATGGCGCGTTCCAGTACCGGATAGGCCGCTTCCAGCAGCGGCACCGCGACGGCTGGCTTGCCGGCCTGAACCAGGCAGCTGCCAAAGTTGCTGCGGAAGATCGCCACGTAGGCATGCTCCTCCGGCAGCGTCGCCAAAGCGGCCTTGAGCAAGGCTTCAAACTCGCCCTGGGCTTCCTGGAAGCGGCCCTGACGGGTAAGCAGCATGGCGAGATTGTTGCGCGTCGCGAGCAGCTCGGAATGCAGCGTCTCGCCGGCTGCAGCACGCGCGCTCTGCACGGCGAGAATGCGTCGGTGCAGCGCTTCGGCCTCATCCAGCTGGCCCAGATCCTCGAGCAGATACGCCAGCGAGTTCTGCGCGGTCTGGGTGCGTGGATGCTCGCCACCGAACACCCGTTCGGTGACCTCGGCGGCGCCGCGAATCAGCGGCTCGGCCTCGTCCAGGCGCGTCTGCTGCAGCAGCAGGTTGGCCAGATTCTGGGTGGTGGTCAGGGTCGACAAATGCTCTGGACCCAGCACCCGGCGGCGCGCCTCCATGACGCTGCGAAACTCGGATTCGGCCTCGGCATCGCGGCCCTGCAGCTGGATCGCGGCGGCCAGGTTGTTGCGGGTGAACAAGCTGAGCGGGTGCTCTCTGCCATAGCGGGCAACCCGCTTGGCCAGCAGAACGCGCAGCAATCGCTCGGACTCGGCGAAGTCGCCGGTGGTGCGCAACGCGCTGGCCAGGTTATGCAGCGCCTGGATGCCGATCTCTGGATCCAGCGCGGGATTCTCCCCGCTGGCCTCAAGCACGGCTCGAAACGCGCTCAGCGCCTCCGGGTTGCGGCCCAGCCCGAGCAGCGCGAAGCCACGATCCATTGAGATGCGCAGCCGCTGGCTGTCGCCTGCTGGCCGACCCTCGATGTCGACCAGCAGCGCATCGGCCTGCTGCAAGCCCTCTTCAAAGCGGCCCGCATCAAGGATGACGCCCATCCGGCCCAGCTGCAGCTGGACCGACGCCTCTCCGCTGTCGGTGCCCGCCAGCGCCAGCGCCTGGTCGAACAGGGCCTCGGCGCGCGCCACGTCGCCCAGGCTGCGATAGCTCGCCGCCAGCGTGCCGGTGACCTGAGCCTGCACTTCCGGCTGCCCGCGGAGGGTGGCGGCAGCGCTGTCGGCGGCGCGATCCAGCGCTTCGCGCAGCGTCAGCTTTTCGCCCAGTGCGCGCTCCGGATCGGCGCTGGTCAGCATGTCGACCAGGAAACGCGACACCGCCGCGTTTGACTCCGCCCGCGCCACCGCCTCGCGCCTGGCCTGCGCCTCGGCGACCGCAAAGTGCAGGGACACCGCCACCGCCGCGATCAGACTAAGCAGCACCAGCGCTGCCGCCGATGCGGCCAGCCGATGCCGGCGCAGGAACTTGCGGGTCAGGTAGGCGGCAGTTGCCGGTCGCGCGAGAATCGGCCGGTCATCCAGCACCCGCTCGATATCCTCGGCCAGCTCGATCGCGCTCTGATAGCGGCGGTCGCGATCCGGCTCCAGCGCCTTCATGGTGACCGTGTCGACGTCGCCTGCAAGCGTCGGCCGGCGTTTGGACAGTGCTCGCGCCGGCTGCTCGGAGACGATCCGGGCGGCCTCGATCAGCGAGCTGTTGCGCAGCGCATGCGGATGCTCGCCGCTGAGCAGCTCATAGAGGATGACCCCCAGCGCGTAGACGTCGCTGCGCTGGTCGACCCGCCGGGTGTCGCCGCCGATCTGCTCCGGACTCATGTAGCTGAGCGTGCCGACCAGCTCGCCAAACTGGGTCAGTCGCTGCGGATCCCCGGCTTCATCCAGCGCCAGCGCGATGCCGAAGTCGAGCACCCGCGGCTGACCGTCTATACCTACCAGCACGTTGCCAGGCTTCAGATCGCGATGCACCACGCCGCGAACATGGGCGTGATGCACGGCGCGCGCCACGGTCGCCACCAGCGCCAGACGTGCACGGTCGTCAAGACCGGCGCGCTCACAGTGCTGGCGCAGGTTTTCGCCTTCCACGTACTCCATCGCCAGGTAGGGAATCCGCCCGCCAGCGGTGTCCTGCTCGCCGGCCTCGAATATCCGTGCGATCCCGGGATGCTCAAGCTGACCAAGAAACTCGGCCTCGCGGCGAAAGCGCTCGATCAGACCGGGCGAAAAGTGCCCGCTGTGCATCAGCTTGAGGGCCACTACCCGTCGCGGTCGCTGCTGCTGTGCGAGATAGACCGAGCCCATCCCGCCCTCTCCAAGCAGGCGCAGCAGGGTGAACGGCCCGACCCGCTCCGGCATCGCCGGAGGTCCAGACTCGACGCTGCGCTGCGGATGATCGGTCGCCTCGGCCAGCGTCGGCGAACTGTACAGCGCAAGCAGTTGCCGCAGTGCCTCGGCCTGCTCGGCCGGCATCGCTGCCAGCCGTTCGGCCTGGCGGTCGGCATCAAGGTTGAGCAGGTCGCTGGCCAGCTGCTGCAGCTCGAAGTTGTCGGTCAGGCGCATCGACGCAAGGTGCCATCAGAATGACCGGCAGTCTGCGTTGCCGGCTGCCCACTTGCCAACCCTTGACCCTCGTCTTGCAGTGGTGCGGAAGGTCCGCTAGCCCGCCGAGGCGATTGCTGGCTGCGTGAGGACAGACAACGACGATTCGCAGGCCCATAGCAGCGCTATGGGCCAACAATTGGCGGCGTGCGCTTTTTTTGAACACTCGGGCCGCGCAGACGGATGTGCAGCCCGGCCGACCTACGTCCGACAGGCTGCCAGGACCCGCCGCGCAACGCGGTGTGCCGCGCGCCCGCTTAGAAGCGCGGCTTGACGATCGCGGTTTCGTAGCGTTCGATCGATTCCATGATCACCTTTCGCGCCGACGCCGCGTCGCCCCAGCCGCCGAGCTTCACCCACTTGCCCTTCTCCAGATCCTTGTAGTGCTCGAAGAAGTGGCCGATCCGCTCCAGCCAGTGCGGCGACACCTGGCTGATGTCGTGGATGTGCGAATAGCCGGCAAACACGGCGTCAACCGGCACCGCCAGCAGCTTTTCGTCACCCCCGGCCTCATCGACCATGTTCAGCACGCCAACCGGACGGCAGCGGATTACCGAGCCGGGAATGAGCGGCAACGGCAGGATGACCAGCACATCGACCGGGTCGCCGTCGCCACATACCGAGTGCGGCACATAGCCGTAGTTGCACGGATAGCGCATAGGCGTCGACAGGATGCGGTCAACGAAGATCGCGCCGGTGGCCTTGTCAACCTCGTACTTGATCGGCTCGGCGTCCTTCGGGATTTCGATGACGACGTTGATCTCATCCGGCACGGCACGGCCCGAAGGCACCAGATCCAATCCCATTCCGCACTCCTTGGTCGATGCGAACACACCGTCCGCGACAACCCGGAAGGATACGCGAGGGCGGTTGAGCCCAGACTCAGGCTCGGCTCAGGGTCGGCGCAACCAGCTCAGCAGGTGGGCGTATACCTCGCGACTGGCAAGCAGGTCGAAGTGGTCGTGATCAAGCACCAGAGCGCAGCGATCTGCTGCCACGCCCAACGCGCGTGCGGGTTCGCTGTGCCGGCCCAGCGCACTGTCGACCGGCACCAGGCCATCGCCGCGCGGCCGCCGGTTCTCGGTCGCGATCTGCTGCTTGCTGGCGGCCACCAGATACACGTTCACGCCAGCCGGCAGGGGCGGTGAACCCGCATCGGAGGCTGCGTCTTGATCAATCACGCGACCGTGCCGCAGGTCCTGAATGCCGGCGCTGCGCAGCAGCCCGAGACGGGCGAACGGCGCGCTGTAGGGGCTGACTGCAAGCAGCACATCCAGACCGTGGCCAGCGCGCTCCAGCGGCGCACCGTGGTGTGGTGTACCCAGGCAGATCAAGCTCGTTGGCAGACCGCTCCAACGGTGTTGCAAGGCTGCGCCATAGTGCAGCGCACTGCGCGCCAACAGGCCACCCATGCTGTGACCCAGCAGAATCAACTCGTCAATCTCAATGGTGGAATCGCCGAGCAGCGACTCCAGCTGGTCGGCCAGCGCGCGACCGTTGATGGCGACCGACAATCCGGTGTTGTAGCGCAGATACAGCGGAACGAGCCCCAGTTCCGACGCCAGCTCGGCACCGTGATCATGGTCCTCGCGCCGCCACTGACCATCGTGCATGCACAGCCCGTGGAGGAGCACCAGCACGCGGCGCGAGCGCGCATTGGCGTTCGCCAGCAGCGCGCGTGCATCGACCGTCGTGCCGGCAGCGCGCCACTGCATTGGCAGAGCCAGGGCATTGCCGGTGGCATGAAGATAGTCACCGAGTACGCCATTCAGCGCCGCCAGCATCGTCGCGCGCGCCGGCGGCGGCATCACCTGGCGATCCAGCAGCGGCGCCAAATGGCCCAAGCCCACATCGAGGCTCGCGCTCACCGCGCGCGTAATCCCGCGCACCGAGCGGTAGACCAGCCCAGTGATTCCACCGGTCCGCCCGCCGCGCGGCGGGCCCACTGGCGGTGCCAGTTGAGTGATCGTGCGATGCAGGTCTTCAACGATGGCAGTGACACCGCCGACCGCGTCGGTGACCAATCGGCTCGCGGCATGCAGGTCGTGGCCGATGCCACTCTTGGGGTCTATTGATTTGTTGATGCAGAGCTCCTTGGGCCAACTCGATGGAGCAAACAATACCCTACGCCTTGGCCCGGCCCGTGCATGAACCGATTCTGGCGTGGTCAGGATCGGGCGGATCAGCAGAGGATTGCGCGGAAAACAGAGCCACGCCGAATCGGGAATTCGCCTGCCTCTCTCAGGCTCAACATGACGTACGCTCCCGACCAGAGTCTTCTGGAGCCTACCGGTGCCCCTGAGCTGGAACGAGATCAAGGATCGCGCGCTGCGTTTTTCGCGCGAGTGGAAAAACGAGTCCTCGGAGAGCGCCGAAGCCAAGTCCTTCTGGGATGGGTTCTTCGACGTCTTTGGCGTCACGCGCCGGCGCGTCGCCAGTTTCGAGCAGCCGGTCAAACAGTCGGATGGCAAAGGCGGGTTCATCGACCTGCTGTGGAAAGGCATTCTGCTGGTCGAGCACAAGTCACGCGGCCTGAACCTCGACCGTGCCTTCAAGCAGGCCACCGACTATTTCCCCGGCTTGAAAGAGCGCGACCTGCCGCGCTACGTGCTGGTCAGCGACTTCGCGCGCTTTCGTCTGCACGATCTGGATTCTGACGAGCAGCACGACTTTTTCCTGACCGATCTGCATCAAAACGTTGCGCTGTTCGGGTTCATCGCTGGCTACCAGGTCCGCGCGTTCAAAGATCAAGACCCGGCCAACATCCGCGCGGCGGAGCGGATGGGCGCGCTGCACGACGCGCTCAAGGCCAGCGGCTATGAAGGCCACGCGCTGGAAGTGCTGCTGGTGCGGCTGCTGTTTTGTCTGTTTGCGGAAGACACCGGCATTTTTGAGCGTCGGCAGTTCCAGGACTTCATCGAGCAGCGCACCGACGCCGACGGCAGCGATCTTGGCGGGCGTCTGCTGGAGCTGTTCCACGCGCTGAATACGTCGCGCGAGAAGCGGCAGAAACATCTCGACGAGAGCATTGCCGCGTTTGACTACGTCAACGGCGCGCTGTTTGCCGAAATGCTGCCGCCCGCCGCGTTTGATCGCGCCCTGCGCGACACCCTGCTTGACGCCTGCGGACTCGACTGGAGCCGCATCAGCCCGGCCATTTTCGGCGCGCTGTTTCAGTCGATCATGGATGCCAAAGCGCGGCGCAATCTGGGCGCGCATTACACCAGCGAAAAGAACATCCTCAAGCTGATCGGCCCGCTGTTCATGGACGGCCTGCGTGCCGAGTTTGAGAAAGCCAAAGGCAACCGCAGTCGCCTGCACGACTTCCACCAGAAGATTGCAAACCTGCGCTTTCTTGACCCCGCCTGCGGCTGCGGCAATTTCTTGGTTATCGCCTATCGCGAGCTGCGCCTGCTAGAGCACGAGCTCATTTTCTTGATGCACAAGGCGGAGCTTGCCAGCGGCCAAGTGATGGACCCGCGTCTGCTGGTCAAATGCAACGTAGACCGCTTCTACGGCATCGAGATCGAAGAATTTCCCGCGCAGATTGCGCAGGTCGCCATGTGGCTGACCGACCATCAAATGAACCTGCGCGTGCAGGAAGTGTTCGGCAATCGTTTTGTGCGCCTGCCACTGGTGCAGAGCGCCACCATCGTTCATGGGAACGCGCTGCAAATTGATTGGAATAGCGTGGTGCCGGCGGCGCAGGTCAACTACGTGCTGGGCAATCCGCCGTTCATTGGTCACCACTACCAGAGCGCGGCTCAGAAATCCGACCAAGCCAGCGTGATGTGGCAGATTTCAGCGCATGGGGTGCTCGACTTCGTAGCCAACTGGTACGTCAAAACCGCCGATTACATTCAAGCAAATCCCAACGTCGCTTGTGCGTTCGTCTCGACGAACTCGATCACTCAAGGAGAGCAAGTCGGCCTTCTCTGGCCGCTGTTGCTGTCGAAAGGTGTCCGTATCCACTTCGCCCACCGCACCTTCCAATGGAACAACGAGGCGCGCGGTCAAGCGGCCGTCCATTGCGTGATCGTCGGGTTCGGCTTGGGTGATCCACCCTGCAAGCTTATCTTTGACTACGACAACCCCAAGGCCGTGGCGAGCCTGAGTGAAGCAGGCAACATCAATCCGTATTTGGTGGATGCACCCGACGTTGTGGTTACGAACCGAACGCAGCCGATCTGTGATGTGCCAAAAATGTCGTGGGGCAACAAGCCGACCGACGGCGGGCATTTCATTCTGTCGCCAGAGGAAAAAGAAGCGCTGTTGCAGAGAGAGCCAGAAGCAAGCACGTTCGTCCGCCGCTACATGAGCGGCGGGGACTTCATCAATGGTGTCGAACGTTACTGCCTCTGGTTGAACGATTGCTCGCCTCACGAACTGAAGTCGCTGCCGGAAGTTATGAAGCGTGTTGAGGCGGTAAAGCAAAGCCGACTTGAAAGCACTGCCGCATCGACGCGCGAGTACGCAAAGTACCCGACGAGATTCCGGCAAATTGCTCAGCCCGATTCCGACTACCTCGCCGTTCCGGAAGTATCGTCAGAACGACGTGTCTACATACCGATCGCGTTTCTCTCAAAGAACGTAATTTGTAGCAACACGCTACAGCTTGTTCCGCGCGCGACGCTTTATCATCTGGGCGTGCTCGTGTCGGTCATGCACATGGCATGGATGCGAACGGTTTGTGGACGCCTTAAAAGCGACTTTCGTTATTCCAACACGATCGTCTACAACAACTTCCCTTGGCCCGATCTCGCCGACGACAACAGCTCAAACAAAGGCAGCCGCCGCGCCATCGAGACCGCCGCGCAAGGCGTGCTCGACGCACGCGCCGCATTTCCCGACGCGACGCTGGCCGATCTGTACGACCCGCTGACCATGCCGCCCGCACTGGTGAAGACGCACCAGCAGCTCGACCGCGCCGTTGACGCCGCCTACCTCGCCGCCGAAAAAGCCGCCAAACGCCCGACGCCGAAACTCGACACCGACGCCAATCGCGTCGCGTTTCTGTTTGAACGCTATCAGGCACTCACGTCGCTGCTGCCGGCTGCAAAGGTAACCAAGCCTCGCAGGCGGAAAGAGCCAGCCGGTGCCAAAGTCCAAGGTCCGAAAACGGCATGACGAGCCGTCCCTGATCGCACAGTTCGCGCTACCGTTTGCGGAGCGTGCGGAGCGTGCGGAGCGTGCGGAGGTGGCGCAGATCGAAATGCTGATGCTTTCGGCGCCAGCACACTAGCCCGCATGTTTCATGAATTCGCGCGATGATCGCGCAGGATATTGTTCGCACAAGGGACTACCGAAGGAGCGGCGTAGCGGGCCATACGACCGACTGAGGAAAATCCCTTGCGCGGACAAGAGACAAGCGAGGGCGCGCGAGATTCATGAAACATGCGGGCTAGGTGCCGACCGGGAACCCCCAGTCCATTTGCAGTCAGGATAGGGCAGTCGCGGCGACTTCAATCAATTCGATTGACAAGCCCACGGGCTTCGCGAGTTCGAGCGCGCTCGGGTCAACCGCCGCCCGTGGGATCGCGCGAGCAGATCTCAATCAGTTGGGTGGGCACGGCGCGTGCCTTGTTCTATTGGTCGATGCTGCGGCGTGGCTACTGGCTGGCCGAGTTGTTTTCGATCTCGCGCCTGCTGTACCAACATCGCCACCCCTACGAGTTGGCGTACCAGCAGGTTGAAAGCGACGAGCAGGACGGCACCTACTTCGTGCTGCAACAGCTAGCCGTACTCGACCGGGCCGTGACCGATCTGTTCGATTACGTCGAGCGCAAGCATCGCGCGCAAGGGGCGATGCGCAGGCAGCTGCGTGGTCGCTGCGAACTCAACCATCGGCAGCTGGCTCTACTCGATCACGCGTTACGCAATCCGGACCATGCCTACACCCATGCGTCGCACGCCAACTCACATCGCATCACGATCATGACGGCTCGCAGCGATCTGCTGGGGTTGGTCGAGCAGGGCTGGCTGCAAAGATCGAGGTCCGGCAAATAGGTGATCTATGTGCCGGTCGAGGCGCTGGCAGGCAAGCTAAGCAGGTAGTTCCAACACAGTGGCCGAGCATCACGTGCTGCACGTGATCTCAAGAGCGGCGCCCGCTGAGTTGCGCCGTCGCAAGCCTGCACTGAGAACTCGCCAGCACGGCAAAGAAAAACCCCGCCGAAGCGGGGTTTTTTTTGCAGCAGGTGGAGCGCCTTAAATCGCCAGCAGCGGCACCATCAGCAGGGCCACGATATTGATGATCTTGATCAGCGGATTGATCGCCGGACCGGCGGTGTCCTTGTACGGATCGCCAACGGTGTCGCCGGTCACCGCGGCCTTGTGCGCCTCAGAGCCCTTGCCGCCGTGATGGCCGTCTTCGATGTACTTCTTGGCGTTGTCCCAGGCGCCGCCGCCGGTGGTCATCGAGATGGCGACAAACAGGCCGGTCACGATGGTGCCGATCAGCAACCCACCGAGCGCCTGCGGCCCAAGCAGCAGACCGACCACCACCGGCGCGGCGATCGGCAGCAGCGAGGGAATCATCATTTCCTTGATCGCCGACTTGGTCAGCAGATCGACCGCCTTGTCGTACTCCGGCTTGGCGGTGCCCTCCATGATGCCCTTGATCTCGCGGAACTGGCGGCGGACTTCCACCACCACACTGGCGGCGGCGCGGCCGACCGCTTCCATTGCCATGGCGCCAAACAGATACGGGATCAGTCCGCCGATCAGCAGGCCGATGATGACCAGATGGTTGGACAGGTCGAAACGCATCGCCTCATACGCAACGCCGGCGGCCGCGGCGTTGGCGGCGCCGATGGCGTCGATCTTGTGGGTGAAGTCGGCAAACAGGACCAGCGCGGCCAGACCGGCCGAGCCGATCGCATAGCCTTTGGTGACCGCCTTGGTGGTGTTGCCAACCGCGTCCAGCGGGTCGGTGACCGCGCGCACTTCCGGCGGCAGTTTGCTCATCTCGGCGATGCCACCTGCGTTGTCGGTGATCGGACCGTAGGCATCGAGCGCCACGATCATGCCCGCCATGCTGAGCATGGAGGTGGCGGCAATCGCGATGCCGTACAGGCCGGACAGCTCAAAGCACGCCCAGATGGCGACGCAGACCAGAATCACCGGACCGGCGGTGGACTTCATGGAGATGCCCAGGCCGGCAATGATGTTGGTGCCGTGGCCGGTGGTGCTGGCGCGGGCGACATCCTGCACCGGCTTGTACTGGGTGCCGGTGTAGTACTCGGTGATCCAGACCAGCAGGCCGGTCAGCACCAGGCCGACCAGCGCACAGTAGTAGAGGCCCATCGCACCGGCGCCCATCATCGAGGTGGTGATCGGGTAGAAGAACACCGCCGCCAGCACGCCGGACACGATCACGCCCTTGTAGAGCGCGCCCATGATCGAGCCGCCCTTGCCAATCTTGACGAACCAGGTGCCGATGATCGAGGCGATGATCGAGGCGCCGCCCAGCACCAGCGGGTAGAGGACGGCGTTCGGGCCGACTTCGGCCACCATCAAGCCGCCCAGCAGCATGGTGGCGATCACGGTGACCGCATAGGTTTCAAACAGGTCGGCCGCCATGCCGGCGCAGTCGCCGACGTTGTCGCCGACGTTGTCGGCGATCACGGCGGGGTTGCGCGGGTCGTCCTCGGGGATGCCGGCCTCAACCTTGCCGACCAGGTCGGCGCCCACGTCAGCGCCCTTGGTGAAGATGCCGCCGCCGAGGCGGGCGAAGATCGAGATCAGCGACGAACCGAAGGCCAGCCCGATCAGCGCGTGCAGCGCCTCGTCCTGCGCGATGCCCATCTTCATCAGGATGCCGAAGTAGCCGGCGACACCCAGCAGACCCAGTCCGACCACCAGCATGCCGGTGATGGCGCCACCCTTGAAGGCCACTGCCAGCGCCTTGTCGATGCCATGCCGAGCCGCTTCGGCAGTGCGGACGTTGGCGCGCACCGAGATGTTCATGCCGATGTAGCCGGCAGCGCCCGACAGCACCGAGCCAATCACGAAGCCGATCGCCGAGTACCAGTCCAGCGCGAAGCCGAGCACCACGAACAGGATCAGGCCGACCACCGCAATGGTGCTGTACTGGCGGTTCAGGTAGGCCCGCGCGCCCTGCTGGATGGCGCCGGCAATCTCCTGCATGCGCGCGTTGCCGGCGGGTTGCGCCAGCACCCAGCGGATCGAGATGACGCCGTAGACCAAGGCGAGGATGGCGCTGGAAAGCGCTATCGCCAGTCCGTATTGCTCAAACATGTAGCCTCCAGAATCAGGTGAATGGTTGCTTAAGGGGCAAAAGGCCGCGAAGTATAGCCCGCATGTTTAACGAATTCGCGCGATCATCGCACTGGATGTTGTGGGGGCAAGGGATTTCCCGAAGGAGCGTCGTATCGGGCCGTGCGACCGACTAAGGCAGCGTCCTGTGCGGTCGAGAGACAAGCGGGTCGTGTGAGACGTATCAAACCGCAGGGTCGCAACGCCCTGCTGGCGCGCTCGGCGACGGCGCGGCGGCGCCCCGTCGGTCGCCGCAGCCTGTCATCGTGGCCGGGCTCACGACCCGGCCCGCGTCGAGCGCGGTCCTCCCGAGCCGCCTCGACGCGACCCCGGCGGCGACCCGGCCCTCACGCATAATTGCCCGATGCATGACCATGGCGTTCTCGGGCTGGCGCTCGTATTTCTGATCGCGGCGGTAATCGCCGTGCCGCTTTTTCAGCGCCTGGGCCTGGGCGCGGTGCTCGGTTTTCTGGTTGCCGGCGTGGTGATCGGGCCGAACATGATGGGTCTGGTGCCAGACCCCGACAGCGTGCTCGCGGCCTCCGAGTTTGGCGTGGTCATGATGCTGTTCGTGATCGGATTGGAACTGTCACCGAAGCGGCTTTGGGTGATGCGGCGGCAGGTCTTCGGTATTGGCGCACTGCAGGTTCTGCTCTCCACCCTGGCCATCGGCGCCGCGCTGGCAATGTGGGTGCTGGGTGGCGCGGCGGCGGTGATCATCGGCATGGGCCTGGCGCTGTCGTCTACTGCGGTGGGCCTGCAGCTGCTCGCCGAGCGCAAGGAGTTGACCGATGCGCACGGTCGCCTGGCCTTCGCCATCCTGTTGTTCCAGGACATCATCGCCATCCCGCTGCTGGCGGCGATCCCGCTGCTGGGCGGACGCATCGATGCGGACACCGCCCTGGGTTGGGACGCGGTCGCCAAGGCAACGCTCACCATCGCAGCCGTGGTGCTGGGCGGCCGCTTCCTGTTGCGTCACGTGTTCCGGATGGTGGCGCGCGCCCGCACCGCCGAGGTGTTCACGGCAACCGCGCTGCTGGTGGTGGTCGGCACCGCGTGGCTGATGGCGTGGGCCGGTCTGAGCATGGGGCTGGGGGCATTTCTAGCCGGCGTGCTGTTGGCTGACTCGGAATTCCGTCACGAGCTGGAATCGCACATCGATCCGTTCAAGGGACTGCTGTTGGGGCTGTTTTTCATTGCGGTGGGCATGAGCATCGATCTCGCCCTGGTGGCGCGCGACCCGCTGCCCATTGTGCTCGCAGTGATCGGGCTGCTGGGCATCAAGGCGCTGCTGCTGGTGGCGCTGGGTCGCGCCGCCGGGCTGGACGCACGATCGGCGCTGGCGCTGGCTGCGGTACTTGGCATGGGCGGCGAGTTCGCTTTTGTGGTGTTCTCCGAGAGCGTCAAGTTTGGACTGATCGGCGCGGCGCTGCGCGATCAGCTGGTGGTGGTGGTGGGTCTGTCGATGGCGCTGACGCCGCTGTTGCTGCTGGCGCTGGATCGCGGCTGGCCGCGCTCGCAGTCGGCGCCGCCGCGCACCGCCGATGTGATTGATCAGCAGCATCCACGGGTGATCATCGCCGGTTTTGGCCGCATGGGGCAGATCGTCGGACGCCTCCTGCGCGCCCAGCAGATTGCGTTTACGGCGCTCGAGAACAGCTCCGAGCAGGTCGAACTGTCGCGCCGCTTTGGCAATCAGATCTACTTCGGCGATCCGGCGCGCCCAGAGCTGCTGCGCGCCGCCCACGTGGAGCGCGCCGAAGTGTTCGTGCTCACCACCGACGACCCCGATGCCAACCTGCGCACCGCCCGCGTCGTCAAACGACTGTTTCCGCACATCAAGGTCTACGCCCGCGCCCGCAACCGGCAGCACGCGTTCAAGCTGATGGATTTCAATCTTGAAGGCATCGTTCGCGAGACCTACGGCAGCTCGATCGAACTCGCCGAACAGGTGATGCAGGCGCTCGGCATTCCCGCCGAGCAGGCTGCCCAGCGCGCCCGCCAGTTCCGCGACAGTGACGAGGCGCTGCTGCGTGAGCAACATCTGTTCTATGACGACGAAGCGGCGCTGGTAGCAACCTCCCGCGAGGCGCTGGGGGATCTGCAGGCGCTGTTCGAGGCCGATGACCGGGTGCGAGAGCAAAACGAGTCCACGCGTGCGGTCAACCCGCAGACGGGGCAACCCGGTTTGGAGAAATAGGGTTACCGGTCAGGTTCGTCGCGTCGCCTGCGCGGGCGGCGCGAGGCGTTGTCTTTTCAGAGGGCGCGCCGGCGCGGCTTTCTTCGCTGCCAGCGCGAAGTACAGGTAATTCAAACGCCCTTTTCGGGCAGGCTGCGCGCGGTAGCCGGAGGCGGCGCAAGCTTGGTTTAGGGGCGATTGGGGCGTCATCGCAGAGCGTTTGGGAGCGTTTGGGCGGGTTGATGGGTGTTCGGCAGCGCCGTTCGCGGCCATTTCTCGCCGATTTCCGGCAGCGGGCCGAGCCCTGCCCTGCGGGATCGTGGCCGCGCTGTGTTGGCTTCCTGGTTTCGCCTTCGGCTTCGTGGCCGGCGGGTGTCACGCGGCTTCAGCGGGCGGTGCGCGCGGGGCGGGTCGGTAGTGCGCTTTCTCCCGCGCGCCGTGCTTTTCGAAGTGGGCGAGGCATGGATGACCCCTTGCGGGTATGGCTCGGA
>JBBRBN010000029.1:0-43919 GCA_038205755.1 Lysobacterales bacterium
GTCGGGGCCGGGGGGGCGGTCCCGGCGTCGGTTTATGGGGGGGTCATAATGGGCGGCACCCGTGCGGCACCCTAGCGGGGGTTGGGCGCGCGGCCCGGGGGTCTGGGGTGGCCGCCCTACTGGCCTAGGCGCCGCGGGGCGCTCCTACCAAAACGCGCGGCATCGCGCCGAGTGGGGCTTCTACAGAGGCATGACGCTGCAGACTTCATCGGACTCAGCTCTTCAATGTCGCCGGCCGCGTGCGGCAGTGCTCGACGGCAACGCGCACCTCGTCCAGATCTGCCAGGCCGTACCAGAAGACGTTCCATTTTTCGCCCTTGATACAGCCGTCGGACTCGGCGAAATAAAAGTCGTTGATGGCGTTACCGGGCCGGGCGCGCCAGAACAGGCGCGGCGTCTCCTGACGCATCGCGAGCCACGCCGCCCGCCCCAGACCCTCGCCCTGGGCGTCATCACTGACCGCAAACTTGTCCAGATGTGGGATGCCGTTCTCGAGGGTGAGGATCAGGGCCGCCCGATAGTGCTGGCTGGCGTAGACGCGCCAGGGCTTGGTGCGCTCGAAGTAGTCGGCCTTCAGCTTGCGCCCAAAGCTGGACTCGATCAGCGACTTGAGCCGGGCTACGTCGACCTTTTTCCACGAGGTCACGCAGCGCACGCTCTCACCGCGTCGCACCAGGGTGCCCGAGCCGCGGTGCGTGAACAGCTCCTTGGCCAGTTCGTCGGGACGCGTGATCGACACTGAAGAAGAAGGCGGCAGCTGCATCAGCAGGGCGTGGATCTGCTCGATCTTCACCTTCATGCCGGAGTGCAGCCAGGGCTGCTGGATCAGGTCGGCGTACTCGGTGCTCAGGTTGATCGAGTCGATCACCCTGCCCTCACCGTCGAGCAGGCCGCCGGTGCCGGTGAGAAAGATGATCTTGTAGGGCTGCAGGGTCTTGACCAGCTCGTTGGCGGCCCAGTCGGCGTTGACGTTGAGAATTTGACCTCCGACGGTCTCCGCCAACGAGGTGATCACCGGGATCGAGCCGACCTTGATCGCCGCGTCAATCGCCTCGGTGCGCACCGCCTGCACCTTGCCGACCAGCCCGTAGGTGCGGCGCCCGAGAAAGTCGGCCTCGAAGACACCGCCGGTGATCGAGGTGGCGCGCACGCCCTGCACCTGCAGCGCCTCCACCAGCAGCAAGTTCTCGCGCTGTGAGATCCGACGCACCACGGCCAGCCCTTCCGGCGAGGTGTAGCGCAGTCCGTTGACGGTGCGCTTATCGATCCCCGCCGCCTGCATCTCGGCATCCAGCTGCGGCCCGGCGCCGTGGATGACGATTGGCGTCAAGCCGACCTGCTGCAGGAAGGCCAGCGACGACACCAGCGCGTCGAGATCGTCGCGCAGGATGGCGCCCCCGACCTTGACCACCGCAAAGCGCGCCGCGTCGACCTGCGAGAAGCGCTTCAGATATTGCTGGATTTCCTTGGCGCTGCCCATGTTGGACAGCAGGCGGACGATGGTCGGGCGCAGCTCTTTCATGGCGGTGTCGGATCAGGGAGACATCAGTGGGTTGGACGCACCGCACGCTGCGGCGATCGGGAGCCGGAAACCATTGCGCCGAAAAGCATCGCGCCGAGCGGCGCTCCTACAAGGGCAACAGCAGCGCTCGCCGCGATGCTCCAGGCTTTTGTAAAGCGCCGCTCGCCGCGATGTTGTTGCGAACCAGGAAGCATCGCGCCGTGCGGCGCGCCTACAAGGACACGAGCATCGCGGATTGCCCCCTTGTGGTGACGGCGAGGCATCAGGCCAGCATGTGTGTCACCGCGCGGGCATAGGCGTGGAGCTGATCGAGGGCGACCCATTCATCGGCCGTGTGAGCCTGGGCAATATCGCCGGGGCCGAACACCAGTGCGGTCATGCCGGCGGCGGAAAACAGCGAGGCTTCGGTCCAGAAGTCCACTGCGTTCCCGATCGGCAGGCCGAGCGAGTCGGCCAGGTCGCGCGCGGCAAGGCGGCGCGTTTCGGCGTCGAAACTGTCGCCTGCCGGCAACGCAGGTCCACGAAACGTTTCAGTGTAGTAGCTCAACATCTGCGGATCGGCGCAGTCGCGAAACAGCGCGTGCAGCGAATCCACGGCGTGCGAGGGCAAGGGTCGAAAGCCAAAGCGCAGCTCACAGGCTGGCGCAATCATGTTGGCCTTGATCCCGCCGTCGATGCGGCCGATGTTGAAGCGCAGGCCAGTGAGGCCACCGAAGCGGTCCTGCGCCATGCCCTCGACCTGCCGGACGGCCCTGGTTCCCCAGCGGATCGCCTCATGCACGGCGCTGTCGGCGATCGCATCCGGCGCCGAGGCGTGACCGGCATGACCCTTCAGTCGCAGCAGCACCGAGCTGATTCCGCGATGCGCCAGCACCGCCTCGGCGCCGGTCGGCTCGGCGACGATAGCCGCCTCGAAGCCGTGCTTCCTGGCCAGAAAGGCGGCGATGCAGCGGGCATCGTTGGCCTCCTCGTCGGTGGTGAAAAGAAACGCCGCAGCGCCGGTGGTGTGCGCCGCAGCAGCGAGCAGCCCGGCCGCCGCACCCTTGATATCGCAGGCGCCCAGCCCGATCGCGTGTCCGTCTACCACCCGCAGACGATGCGGATCGGCGCTCCAATGCGGCGAGTCCGGGACGGTATCCATATGCACGTTGAACACCTGCCGCGGTGAGCCTCGTACCGCCAGCAAAGACACCGCCCCGGCGCCGTGATCGGTCACATCGATATGAAACCCCGACAGCTGCTCGCGCAGGTAGTCGAACATGCCGCCGGTACCGATGACGCGCGGCGGATTGCGGGTGTCGAAGGCGACCAGGTGTTCGAGGTGGTTGAGGACGATGGGGAGCATGGGGTTGGATGGATGGATGGTTGGTTGGTTGGTTGGATGGATGGTTGGATGGTTGGTTGGTTGGATGGTTGGTTGGTTGGATGGATGGTTGGATGGATGGTTGGTTGGTTGGATGGTTGGTTGGATGGTTGGTTTCGGGACTCGAGTCCCGAGTCCCGACGTGCCTCAGTCCCAGCTCCCCCCATTCACCTGCGCCCACAGCGTCGAGCTCATGCCGTACAGCTTGATGAAGCCTTCTGCCTCGGCGACGCCCCAGTCGGCGGTCTGGGCGTAGGTGGCGCCTTTGGCGGTCAGGATATGCGGTGAACGCACAGCAACGGCATCGACTCTGCCGCCGGCGGTTTCCAACACCACCTCGCCGCTGACGCAGCGCTGCGACGAGGCCAGGAATGCTTCCAGATCGGCCTTCAGCGGGTCGTGGAAGAAGCCCTCGTAGACCAGCTCGACCCACTTGCGCGCGACGTCGGGCTTGTAGCGGTTCTGCTGCTTGCTGAGCACGCACTCCTCCAGCGCCCGGTGCGCGGCGAGCAGGGCGATCAGGCCTGGCGCTTCGTACACGATGCGGCCCTTCAGCCCGATGGTGGTGTCGCCGGTGTAAACGCCGCGGCCCACGCCGTAAGCGGCAAACTGGCTGTTGAGCCGAGCCAGCAGCGCCGCGCCTTCGAGCGCCTCACCATCCAGGGCCACCGCTACACCGCGCTCGAACCGGACCACGACGCGCAGCGGCTGTTGCGGCCAGTCGGCGCGCGGCGCGCACCAGCCGCGGGCGCCCTCGCCGGGCGCCTCCCAGCGATCCACTTCACCGCCCGAAAGCGTCAGACCGAGCAGATTCTCGTTAATCGTGTAGGCCTTCTGCTTGGCGCGGACGCCGAAGCCGAGCTTCTCGAGATAGGCCTGCTCATAGGCGCGAACTTCGGTGTGCTCCTTCTGGATCTCGCGAATCGGCGCCACTATCTCGAACTCGCCCTGCGCCTTCACCGCCAGGTCAAACCGCACCTGATCGTTGCCCATCCCGGTGCAGCCGTGGGCAATAGCGCGGGTGCCCAGTTCGGCACAGCGCGCCAGAGCCGCATCGACGATCAGATAGCGGTCCGACACCAGCAGCGGGTACTGGCCCTGATAGCCCTCGCCGGCCCAGATGAAGGGCTTGACGAAGCCATTCCAGATCGCCGGCCCACCGTCCACGGTAACGTGGCTGGCGACACCGAGTTCAGCCGCACGCGCTTCGATGAAGGCCCGCTCCTCGGCATCGACGCCGCCGGTGTCGGCGAACACGGTGTGCACTGCCCAGCCGCGTGCCTGCAGATAAGGCACGCAGAAGCTGGTGTCGAGCCCGCCGGAGAAGGCGAGGACGATGGGGCGGGCGCCGGGACTCGGGACTCGGGACTCGGGACTCGGGAGGTGGGCCGGTTCGGACTGCGACATTTGGACAGATCCTGGAGTGCGTGGAGGGTGCGAAGGCGCTTGCGCAAACGGGGACTAATCGAGTCCCGAGTCCCGAGCCCCGAGTCCCGCAAGCCTCACCATCACCGCCTTCTGCACGTGCAGGCGGTTCTCGGCCTCGTCGATGGCAAAGCAGGCGGGGGAATCCATCACGCCGTCGGTCGCCTTGACGTTGCGCCGCAGCGGCAGGCAATGACTGAAGACGCCGCCGTTGGTCAACGCCATTTTGGCCTCATCGACGATGAAGTGGCGGTATTGCTCGCGGATCGGCTTCTCATTCTCCCAGTGGCCAAAGTACGGCAGCGCGCCCCAGCTCTTGGCGTAGACGACGTCGGCGCCGGAGTAGGCCGCTTCGATGTCGTGGCTTACGCGCAGCGAGCCGCCGCTTTCGGCGACGTTCTGCGCGGCCCAGCCCATGTAGCGTTCGTCGAGCACATAGTCCGGCGTCGGGCACAACAGCGTTACGTCCATGCCCAGCCGGGTGGCAATGGTCAGCGCCGAGTTGGCAACGGCGGTGTTGAGCGCCTTCGGGTGATAGGTCCAGGTCAGCACGTACTTGCGGCCGCGCAGATCGTTGCCAAAGCGTTCGCGCAGCGCCAGCGCATGGGCCAGCTCCTGGCACGGATGGGTGATGGTTTCCATGTTGATCACCGGCACGCTGGAATAGCGGGCAAAGCTCTGCAGCACCCGATCCTGCCGGTCAACCGACCAGTCAACGAACTTCGGAAATGCCCGCACGCCGATCAGGTCGACATAGCGGCTGAGCACCCGCGCCACTTCCTTGATGTGCTCCTCGGCTTCGCCGTCCATCACCGTGCCAAGGTCGAATTCGATCGGCCAGGCGTCCTTGCCCGGCGCCAGCACGATGGCGTGGCCGCCAAGCTGGAATGCGCCCAGCTCGAACGAACTGCGCGTGCGCAGCGATGGGTTGAAGAACATCAACGCGATGCTCTTGCCGCGCAGGTGGTCACCCAGCTTGTCGCGCTTGAAGGCGGCTGCCTGCTCCAGCAGCGCATCGAGTTCGGCGCGCGTACAGTCCTGGGTGTTCAGAAAATGCTGCATCGGTGGGCTCGTATGGAAGGTTTAACGGGTCAGCAGGTCAATCGAAGCAGCAATCGAATCGGTCACCCGGACTGGCGGGACAGCGCGACAACTGCAGCAGTGGAGTCCAGAAACGCAAAGGCCCAGCGCGGGGGCTGGGCCTGTCGTCGAGGTCGTGCGCCTTGAAAAACTAGACCACCCCGGCGACCGCCACCGCGGTTCGCGCGCGCGAGGTCATGCCGGCCGCCAGGCGGGCAGTGGTCATGATCTCAGCGTTGGAGAAGCAGGTTGGCATGGCCGAATCGTGGCACGCGATGTGCTGCACTGCAATACCAACCTGCGGTCAGCGCGTCAGTCGGCGGGACTCACCGCGACCCGCACCCGCAGTTTGTTCCCCGGGTCGTAGGCCAGGCGCGAGAAGAACACATCGCCCTTGAGCCGATACTCGACGTCATAGCCGGCGATGCGGCGCTCTTCACGGTCGACTTCGATGACCCGGCAGCGGCGTTCATTGGATTCGTACTCGCGAACCGGGCCGCCCTGACGCTTGTCGATATCCCGTCCCACCGCTCCGCCGATGATCGCGCCGGCAACCGTGGCAGCCTTGCGGCCGTCGCCGCCGCCGACCTGGTTGCCAAGCACGCCGCCGATGATTGCTCCTGCCACGGTGCCTCCGGCGCCATCGCCGCGACCGCGCTCGCGGTAGACCACCGGCTGCTCGAAGCACTCTTCCTGCGGCTCGCGGAAACGCACGGTCTCGTAAACAGGATCAACCCGCAGCACATCCGCATAGCTGAAGCTGACGTTCTCGGCGGCAGCAGCGGCGCCAGGAAAACCAGCGCATCCGGTCAACAGCAAAAGGGCGAGGCGAACGGGAGGATTCATGCGCAGTCGGCTCGGCTTATCCAAAGAGGAGGCGGCATTGCAGCACTTCACGCCTGAATCCGGGCTTTAGCCTGCATGTTTCATGAATCTCACGCGCCCTCGCTTGTCTGTTGTCCGCACAAGGGACTTTCCCCAGTCGGTCGTATGGCCCGCTACGCCGCTCCTTCGGTAGTCCCTTGAGCGAACACTATCCTGCGCGATCATCGCGCGTATTCATGAAACATGCGGGTTGGGAATTCGTTGAGCGGGCCGCTCAGGCTACACTTCGGGCTTCATCCCGCTTATCAAGACCGCTCGCTCAGCGACGCGGCGAACCGACCGCCATGCTCAAGCTATTCAACAGCCTGACCCGACGCGACGAGCCCTTCGTCCCACTCGATCCCGAGCGCGTCACGCTGTACTGCTGCGGCCCCACGGTCTACAACTACATCCACATCGGCAACGCCCGGCCGCCGGTGGTGTTCGGCGTGCTGGTCGCGCTGCTGCGGCGGCAGTATCCGCGTGTGATCTACGCCCGCAACATCACCGATATTGATGACAAGATCAACGCTGCAGCGCAGGCCAAGGGCGTTGCCATCAGCGTCATCACCGACCGTTTCACAGCCGCCTATCGGGCCGACATGGCTGCGCTGGGCGTCCCACCACCGGACCTTGAACCGGCCGCCACCGACCACATCGCGCAGATCATCCGGATGATCGAACAGCTGGTCGCTGCCGGCCACGCCTATGTGGCCGAAGATCACGTGCTGTTCGCAGTCGCCAGCTGCGCCGATTACGGCAAGCTGTCGCACCGCAGCACCGACGAACTGCTGGCCGGCGCGCGCGTCGACGTTGCGCCCTACAAGCGCGATCCCGGCGACTTTGTGCTGTGGAAGCCATCTGACGAGACCCTGCCGGGCTGGCCCTCGCCCTGGGGTCGCGGCCGGCCCGGATGGCACATCGAGTGCTCGGCAATGTGCGAGGCGCATCTTGGTGAGACCATCGATATTCATGCTGGCGGCATTGACCTGCAGTTTCCGCACCATGAGAACGAAGTCGCGCAGAGCGAGTGCGCCCACGGCGGCAAGGTATTTGCGCGCTACTGGCTGCACAACGGGATGCTCAATCTGCACGGCCGTAAGATGTCGAAGTCATTGGGCAACACTTACATCGTCAACGAGCTGGTCCAGCGGTTCCCGCCGGAGGCGCTGCGGCTGGCGCTGTTGTCAGCCCACTATCGCCAGCCGTTGGACTGGTCGGACGGGTTGATCGAGCAATGCATCCGCACGTTGGATCGGCTGTACGGCACCCTGCGCGACCTTGGCGATATCGACGCGCCGGTCGGCGCCGTGCCGGCCGGGGTCGAGGCGGCGCTGTGCGACGACCTCAACACGCCGGCGGCATTGGCCGAAATCGCCCGGCTGGCTACCGAAGCGCGCAAAGCCGAAGGCGATGCCGACCGCCGCGCCGCCAAGTCGGCACTGCTGGGCGCGGGCAAGTCGATGGATCTGCTGCAGCAGACGCCCGCGGAGTGGTTCGAGCGCGGCGTCAGCGCCGCTGAGGACGTGCGCATCCAGGCGCTGGTCGATGCCCGCAGCGCCGCCAAGCAGGCCCGCGATTTCGGGCAGGCCGATGCCATCCGCAACCAGCTCAAGGATCTCGGCATCGCCATCGAGGACACCGCCGCTGGCGTCCGCTGGAAGCGCGCCGGATGATCGAATCACCCTTCCCGCTGGAGCCCAGCGCCGCCGAGGCACAGGCGGTGATTGGCGAGGAGTTTGGCTACTTCAGCGACTGGTCGGAGCGCTACCAGTACCTGATCGACCTTGGCCGCAAGCTGCCGCCATTACCGCAAGACTGGAAAACCGACGCCAATCGTCTGCATGGCTGCCAGTCGATGGTCTGGATCGTGGGCGAGGGCGATGCGTCTCAGCTCAGGTTCAACGCGATAAGCGATTCAAGCATCGTGTCGGGCTTGATCTACCTGGCGCTGCGCGTCTACTCCGGTCGCTCGGCCGCGGAAATCGTCGCAACCGACCCCGACTACGTGGCCGCGATCGGCCTGGTTAAGCACCTGTCGCCGACCCGTGCCAACGGGCTGGCAGCGCTGGTTCGCTTCATTCGCAACAGCGCTCAGGCAAGACTGAACGACTGATCGGCTGCTGGGCCCGACGCCTCTCGCCTCTGTGCTGCGCGCCGTCAAAAACGAAGGCGCCCGACATTGCCGGGCGCTTTGCGCACAACGCAAGACTGCGAAAGCTCAGTCGCCCATCAGCTTCTGGCGGTGCTCCCAGCGCTCCTGCGCATCCAGGCACAAGGTTGCGATCGGTCGCGCTTCGAGGCGCTCGACGCCGATCTCTTCGCCAGTTTCCTCGCAGTATCCATACGCTCCGTCCTCAATCCGCTTGAGTGCCTTGACGATCTTCGAGATCAGCTTGCGATAGCGGTCGCGGGTGCGCAGCTCAAGCGAGTTTTCGGTTTCGCGGGTGGCGCGCTCGGCTTCGTCGCCCACATCCCGCACTTCCTCGCGCAGATTATCGATGGTCTGCTTGGATTCTTCGACCAGCTCCTCGCGCCAAGACATCAGCTTGTGCCGGAAGTACTCCAGCTGGAAGGGATTCATGTAGTCATCGTCATCCGGGTCCGGGCGGTAGCCCGCCGGCAGCTCTACCCGGACCGCCATCACCGCTGGCGGCGGCTCATTGATGGTCACCACGCGATTGGGAATGATCGCCCGGGCGCGTATGCCACCGGTCGGCCGGACGATGGGCTCAGCGACCGGCGGACGCGCTTTCGCGGCGGCTGCCTTGCCCGATGCCTTGGCCGAAGGGGCTTTGGCCGAAGCGGCCTTTGCCGGCGCCGCTGCAGCCAGCGAAGGCGCGACCGCGGACTTCGATTCAGCGGCTTTGGGGGCCGGCTTGACGACGGGCTTGACTTTGGCAGCAGGTGTCGGAGCAACCGCTGCGGGCGGCGCTGGCTGGACTTTGGCGATGACGACTTTTCCTTTCGTGGCTGCCGCTGGCTTGCCGGCGGCTTGGCCGGCCGGCTTGGCGGGCGGCGCTGGTTTCCCGGGGGCGACAGCCGGCTTGGATTTGGCCTGTGGCTTGGCTTTGGCCTGTAGCTTGGCTTTGGCCTGTAGCTTGGCTTTGGGTTGTGGCTTGGGTGCGGGTTTCGGCGCTGCCTTCGCCTTGGCCGCCGGAGCGGACTTCGGCGCAGCGGCCTTGCCCTTGGCGGCAGGCTTGACCAGCTTGGCGAACGCCGATGCCAGCTTGCTGACTGCGCCGAGCTTGCCGGCCGGCTTGGCCGCCGGTTTAGCCGCGGGTCTGGCCGCAGTCTTGACCACCGCCTTGGGCGCAGGTTTGGCTGCAGGCTTCGCTGCAGCCTTGGTCTTGGCGGCAGGCTTGGCCTTGACGACCGGCTTGGCCTTGACGGCGGGCTTCTTGCTGGATTTCGATTTCGCTGCCACGGGACTCCCGAATTTCTTGAGGCTGGGCGGGCGCGTGTTATAGCCTAGCGGGATGACCGCGGCAACCGCGGCGTTCGGCGAAGCGCCGCGATGGCGATATCCAGCAGCTCTCCAGTCCTGTCCGTCCTGCGCTTCTACAAGCGTTACGTCAGTCCATTGCTCGGACCACGCTGTCGTTTTCATCCGAGCTGCTCGGAGTATGCGATGGAAGCGCTCATCCGTCACGGGCATATTCGCGGTGGCTGGCTGGCCGTGAAGCGCGTCGCGCGCTGCCACCCGCTCAATCCGGGTGGCTATGATCCTGTTCCCGACCCTGATCGACCACCTGAAGGGACCGCGCCATGAACCGCTGGCTTACCCGAGGTGCGACGCTGGTGAACGAGGGCCGCAGACACGAGGCCGACCTGCGCATTGTGGATGGCAGGATCGAGCGCATCGACCCCGGTCTTGACACCCAGCCGGGTGAGCAGGTGATTGAGGCAAGCGGGCTGTGGCTGCTGCCGGGCATGATCGACGACCAGGTGCACTTCCGTGAGCCCGGCTTCCCTGCCAAGGGTGATATCGCCAGTGAGTCGGCCGCCGCCGTGGCCGGCGGCATCACCCGCTTCATGGACGCGCCCAATACCTGGCGAACGTCTGGTCTACACGCGGCGATGAGGATGAAGCAGATGGGATTGAAGCAAGTTCGACTGAGGCCGATGGCAGTGAGGAACGTCATGCCGCGCGCCGCGCTGCTGCTCGCGCTTTGCAGCGCCTGCGCAGCGGCGGCCGAGCCACCCGCTCTGCAGCTGCCAAGCCGCGTCCAGCAGGGCGCGCTGGTGATCGGAACAGCCTTGGCCGGGGACCAACTGAGCCTGGGAGAGCGCACGCTGCGAGTCGATCCCGATGGCCGCTTCGCGTTTGGCGTCGGTCGCGATGAGTCCGGCCCGCTCAGGCTGCGTCGGCAAACCGCAGCGGGGGATACCGAAACGATCAATATCGAGGTCGTGCCGCGCAACTGGAAGATCGAACGCGTCGACGGCGTGCCGCAGGAAACGGTCACTCCGCCGCCGGTGATTGCCGCACGGATCGCAAAGGAACAGGCCGCCGTCGCCAACGCGCGGCAGCGCGACGGCGCCGAAAGCCACTTTGCCGGCCCGTTCATCTGGCCCACTCGCGGGCGCATCAGCGGCGTCTTCGGCAGCCAGCGCATCTACAACGGTGAGCCACGCTCGCCGCACAGCGGGCTGGACGTGGCGGCGCCGACCGGCACCGCACTCAAGGTGCCGGCGGCGGGTCTGGTGACCTTCGCGCGTCCCGACCTGTACCTCACTGGCGGCACCGTGCTGATCGATCACGGTCACGGCGTCAGCTCGGTATTACTGCACCTGAGCCGCCTCGACGTGGAGGTCGGCCAGCAGGTTGTGGCAGGCCAGATTCTGGGCGCCGTCGGCGCCACCGGCCGGGCCACCGGACCGCATATGCACTGGGGTCTCAACTGGTTCGACGTACGGCTCGACCCGGCCCTGCTGCCGGGCATCGCATCGCCTTGATCAGGTGTCGCTCAGACGCCTGCAACGAGGTCAGCGTGCAGCAGCCGATGGAACAGGTGCGCGCCGGCCTCGCGACGGATCGACAGCCGCCCGGTTGAATAGGCCCGCGAGTTCAGGCCACGCTGCACCGACTTGCAGATCGCCATGTCCTCATCCTGGATGATGTTGCCGACGTCGATGCTGGCGCGATTAGACTCCCACGCCGCCTCCGAGACATCGGAAAAATAGAAGTCGAAGATTACTTCGGTGCGATCCAGCCCGATCGGCAGCACCAGGTTGGTGTCCATCACGCCCTGATACCAGTTGATCATGAAGTTGGGATGCAGCCAGTAGTAGAGGGCGCGCTCGCCTTTGCGCACTGCGGCGAACTCCGCGTTGCCGCCGCCCAGCATCGGGCTCGACTGCAGGCAATGGCGCTCACCGTTCTCGATCGTGTAGTTCTTGAAATCGAGCACGCTGTCGAGCCCCTTATGCAGGTGCGGCACGTGGTAGCCACCGTCCAGATAGTTGTCGACAAACACCTTCCAGTTGCAGTCGAAGAAATAGTGGCGGCGCTCGAACCAGTGCAGCGACCCCAGCTGCAGCGCGGCCACCTCATCGATCAGCTGCTGGCCGAGGAACGCCTCCAGGCTGGGGCCTTCTGCGTCCAGGCGGACAAACACCCAACGCTCCCAGACCGCCGTCGCCACCGGCGCCAGAGCGTGCGAACTGCGGTCGAAGTGGCACTCGCTGTTGAAGCTGGGCGTGCCCTTGAGCGCGCCCTCCAGCGTGTAGGTCCAGCCGTGATAGGGACATCGCAGGATTCGCGCGCAGCCCTGCGGCTGCGTCATCACCGCCGCTGCGTGATGCCGACACACGTTGAAAAAGCCCCGCAGCGCGTGATCGTCACCGCGCACCACCAGAATCGGCTCACCGGCCAACTCACAGGTCAGATACTGACCCGGCTCCCGCACCTGATCGACCCGCCCCGCCAGCTGCCAGCTGCGCGAGAACACCGTCCGCCGCTCCCGCGCCAGCAGCCGCTCGTCGACGTACCACGAGGCGGGAATCGTCGACGCCTCCGCCAGCGGGGTGCTCGGGTCGTACTGCTGCAGCAGATCCTTCACCGGTGGCGTCATTGGGGATGCTCTGTGGGCTGAGTGGTTCGTTGCTGAGCATGCTTGACGGGGTTGGGCCGGCTGTCAATGGCGGGAAGTGCTGGAATTGGGGCCGCTTTCGGCTTGGCTTCACTCGCTTGTCGACAGAAGCCAATCTCCAAGCCCGCGTCGCCTTCGTAGAGCGGAGCTTGCTCCGCTGAAGCCTGGGACGGTGCGGAATGCCCCAAAGGTTCAGCCGAGCAAGCTCGGCTCTACGAGAGCGCCGCGAGGTGCGGGGAGCGTCGCGAGGTCCGGGTGCGCCGCGAGGTACAGGAGCGTCGCGAGCCCTTCGTAGAGCGGAGCTTGCTCCGCTGAAGCCTGGGACGGTGCGGAATCCCCCAAAGGTTCAGCCGAGCAAGCTCGGCTCTACGAGAGCGCCGCGAGGTACGGTGAGCGCCGCGAGGTACAGGTGCGCCGCGAGGTACAGGTGCGTCGCGAGGTACAGGTGCGTCGCGAGGTACGGGTGCGGGTGCGTCGCGAGGTGCGGGTGCGCCGCGAGGTATGGGAGCGTGGCGAGGTCCAAGCAGCGACAGGCGTTCCCGGTGGCGAAGACAACCCACGTGCCTCCAGGAAGGGCCATTTTATCGTTGGCGAAACAACACCAAAGCGACTTGCACGGCGCTAAGCGAGCGAAGCGAAGGCCGGTGCGAAGCACGACATCCGACAAAACTGCGCGAAGTCATTGCTCCAGGGCTGAGCAAACCTCAAGCCCAAAAGCTCACCCCGGCGGCCAGCACAACTTCCGCCCCGCCAGCAAGTGCAGGTGGATGTGATAGACGCTCTGACCACCATCGCTGTTGCAGTTCATCAGCACGCGATATCCGGACTCCGCAAAGCCTTCACGACGCGCATAGGCAGCAGCGGACAGCAGCAGCTTGCCCAGCAGGGCTGCGTCCTCGACGGGCACCTCGTTCAAGGTCGCAAACGGTCGCTTGGGGATGAACAGCACATGCACCGGCGCCTGCGGGTTGATATCGCGAAACGCCAGCACTTCATCATCTTCGAACACGATATCGGCCTGAACCTCGCGGCGGATGATGCGGCCAAACAGGGTGTCGCTCATGTCGGTCCTCGCTGGGTGGGGTCAGTTCGACAGCTCGTGGCGCATACCGAAGGCGTGGGCCAAGGTGCCTCGATCGATGTATTCCAGTTCGCCACCCAGCGGCACGCCGTGCGCGAGACGGCTGGGGTGGACGCCATGCTGGCGCGCGAGCTGGCCTAGATAATAGGCGGTCGCCTCGCCTTCCACGGTCGGATTGGTGGCGATGATCAGCTCGCGCACGTCGCCCTCGGTAAGTCTGCTGGCCAACAGATCCAGCCCCAGCTCACGCGGGCCCAGACCATCCAGAGGTGACAGCCGCCCCAGCAGGACGAAATAGGTTCCGCGAAATCCGGTGGCAGTCTCGATGGCCGCCTGGTCTGCGGGCGATTCCACCACGCACAGCAGGCTCGAGTCACGGGACGGGTTGCGACAGATTGAACACAGCGGATCTTCGCTGAAGGTGCGACAGCGGCTGCAGTTGCCGATCCGCTCCATCGCCTCGGCCAGCGTTGAGGCCAGCCGGCGTCCGCCTTCGCGATTGCGCTCCAGCAGCTGCAGCGCCATCCGCTGGGCCGTCTTCTGGCCGACGCCAGGCAGGCAGCGCAGTGCGTCGATCAGCTGGTCAAGCAGCGGGGCGGCGCTCAGAACAGGCCGCCCAGGTTCATTCCCGGCGGCAGCGGCATGCCAGCGGTGGCTTCAGACATACGCGCCCGACTGGCTTCCTGGACCCGGTTGACCGCGTCGTTGAAGGCCGCCGCCAGAAGATCCTCCAGCATCTCCGGGTCGGAAAATGCGGTTGGGTCGATCCGCACCCGACGGGTTTCCATGCCGCCGCTGAGGGTAATGCTTACCAGCCCGCCGCCGGATTGTCCGGTGACTTCGATGGCGGCAAGGTCTTGCTGTGCCTGCTTGATCTTCTCCTGCATCCGCTGGGCTTGCTGCATGAGATCGGCGATGGGTCCGCGCATGGTTCGGCTCCGTTTTTCCCGTGGGTGTCGCGCCCTCAGGGCGCGTCGAGTGGTCGCACCGAGCCTGGCACGATGCGGCCTTCATACTGGTTCAGCAATCGCTGTACGGCGGGATCGACCGTGAACGCCCGCTCGGCCTCCTGCTGGCGTGCGTCCTGATCCCGGCGGCTGCGCGCGTGCAGCGTGTCGTCACCGCCAGGTGCCGCGCGGAACTCGACCTTGAGCGGCGTGCCGAGTGCCGCCGCCAACGCCTCGGTCAGCTGTTTCACCAGTGCGGAGGTGCGCAGGTAGTCCATCGACTCGGACAGATTCAGCTGCAGCACGCCTTCCGTGCGGGCGACAAACCCGGCATTCCCGGCCAGCTCGCGCAGTGGGCCCTTCAGTCCCAGATCGGCAAGCAGACGGATCCAGTCGTCGCTGCAGGTCAGCGCCGGCGCGACAGATGGCGCTGGCGGCAGGCTGACAGCCACTGCCGCGACCGCCGCTGGCGAAGGTCGCGCCGGGGCTGTCTCGGCGACGCGTTGGGCCGGAGCCGCCGCGGGCTCCGCGCGGCGCGGCGGGGTTGCTGCAGCGCCATCCAGCAGTGCCGTCGGCATTACTGGAGCGCGCCCGTGCGCGGTGGCGGCAACACTGGGCTCGACCTGGGCGGTCGCGGGATCGCCGCCCGGCCGAAAGGCCAGCATGCGCAGCAGCGTCATCTCGAAGCCGACGCGCGGCGTCGGAGCCAGCGGCAGTTCGCGGCGCCCGGACAGCGCCATCTGGTACCAAAGCTGCACCAGCTCGGGCGCTACCCGCGGCGCCAGCGAGACAGCCGGCTCGGCGGCGGCCAACGACGGCACCAGCTGCGCCAGCTGAATCCGATGGAAAACCGCTGCCAGCGCATCGAGCAGGGCGCTGTACTCGGGTGAGAAGCCGGCCAGACGCTCCACCTCGTCGAGCAGGGCCGCTCCGTCTCCGGCCACCAGCGCCTCAATCAGCGCCTCGATGCTGGCGTTGTCGACCGTGCCCAGCATGCTGGCCACATCGGCCTCGCGCAGCGTTCCTGCGCCGTAGGCAATGGCCTGATCGAGCAATGACAGTCCGTCGCGCAGGCTGCCATCGGCAGCGTGCGCCAGCAGCTGCACCGCCGGGGGCTCCGCGGCAATGCCTTCGGCGACGAGGATCGATGCGATCTGCCCGCCGATCTGCTCGGGCGTGAGCCGCTTGAGGTTGAACTGCAGGCAGCGCGAGAGCACGGTGACCGGCAGCTTCTGCGGATCGGTGGTGGCGAGCAGAAACTTGACGTGGCCCGGCGGCTCCTCAAGGGTTTTCAGCAGCGCATTGAAGGCATGCCGCGAGAGCATGTGGACTTCGTCGATCAGGTACACCTTGTAGCGGCCGCGCGAAGGCATGTACTGGGCGTTTTCGATGACATCCCGGACGTCGTCGACGCCGGTATTGCTGGCTGCATCGATCTCGATCAGATCGACAAAGCGCCCGGCATCAACAGCCAGACACACAGGACACTCGCCGCACGGCTCGGCGCCGATCCCGATCTCGCAGTTCAGACTCTTGGCAAAAATGCGCGCGATGGTGGTCTTGCCAACCCCGCGCGTTCCGGTAAACAGGAACGCGTGGTGGACTTTGCCGGCATCCAGCGCATTGGTCAGCGCGCGAACCACGTGACCCTGGCCGACCAGTTCGGCAAAGCGCCGCGGTCGCCATTTGCGGGCGAGTACGAGATAGGACATCAGCTAGCCCGCAGGTCTCATGAATTCGCGCGATGATTGCGCAGGGCATTGTTCGCACACGGGATTTTCCGAAGGAGCGTCGTATCCGGCCATGCGACCGACTGAGGAAAATTCCGTGCGCGGACAAGAGACAAGCAAGGGCGTGGGAGATTCATCAAACAGGCGGGCCAGGGAGCATCAGGCAATCGATAGCCGGGTGGGCAGGGCTGCATTGTGCCAAGTCGGCGCCCGTCCGACCAATCACGGGCCGCACGAGGAAGATGGTTGCGCGCAGCGCTGGATATCTGCCTACCAGACAGGCGGGTGTTCGAGATTGCCGTCCGGCCGATCCGACCCTGCCGGCGAGGCAGCACGCACAGGTTTGCCGCAAACAGTCCGCGCGAGCAGCCCTGCGCCCTGGTCACCCCAGAAGTCTGCATCCGCGTTGACGCCGGCGTCCGGCGGCGGCGCCACCACTGCAAGGCGTGGAATCAATGCCCAGCCATCATCCAACGGCTCGACAGCAGCCAGCTGACCGGGCTCGCGGGCCGCAACCTCAGGCAAGCAAAAACGTGTGCCGGGCGTCGCAGCGGTCAGCGGGGCGACGCTGGCGGCTGGCGCGCGGTCAGCAGCAGCCGGATTCAGCACAGCCACGACGCGACCCGCTCAGCACGTTGAAATCGGCCATCACGCATCACCATCGGCGAACCCGCCCGGACGCTATCGAGCCAGTTCTGTGGCCACACCACCCTGCAAAAAGTGTTCATCTGCACCCTGGTTTCGTGACGCTTCCCACGTTCATGCCTGTCATCCCAGCGTTTGCCCGCGCAGCAAATGGTACCGGGCACCTGACTCGGAATCGCTTCGCTGCGGCATTTGGCAGCGCGGCTCCAACACCTCCCATTCAGCAACGGCGCCACGCGGCCTACCCCTCCAGCGCGACTTCGCGGCCAGCCGCTTCGGCCTCGCCCATGCTGACCAGCACCCCAGCCAGGCTCCGCAGGTCCTGGGCGTTGTGCTCGCCCACCCGGCGCAGATCGCGTGCGCTGCCGCCTTTGAGATATTCGCGCCACACCCGCGGGGCCTCGGCGCCGGGCAGGTCGTCTTCGCGCACGACTCCCAGCAGCTGGCGTTCGACCGTGATCAGTCGACAGTTTTCCCAAACGCCGCGATAGCGGCGCCGGACCGGGTGCAGCAGATCGAGGTGGGCACGTCCAAGCAGCGGGTTGTCGAGCCGCGCCAGGCGATACCGGGTGGCGAGCAGCGGCGCGTCGAAACAGCGGCCGTTGTAGCTGACCAGGACCGTGTCGGGGGCGAGCCAGCTGGCGAACTCGCGCAGCATCGGGACTTCACCGGCCATGCTGGTGAGGGTGAGCTGACGGATGCGCAGGCCACCAGGCTGCCAGTCGGCGGCACCGATCATGAAGGCGCGGGTGCCGGTGCCACCGGCGAGCCCGGTAGTTTCAGTGTCGAAACACAGCGCCTGCTCGAAGCGAAACGGTTCGAAGCGGTCAACCGCAAACTCGGCAGCAGCGGGCAGCGGCCACTCAGCCAGGAACTCACGCAAGACCACGCCGTCGGCAAACGCCACGCCGTCGAGCCGGCGATCCCTCGCCAGCGGTCTGTGCGGCGACACCGGGCCAACGCGCTCGCGGATCCCCAGCAGGCGACGCAGCGCAGCGCGCTGGGCGTCGGAATCCCCTTGCGACCGCGGCGTGGGAATCGGCAGCGCACCGGCCTGCGAGCGCATGGCGCGCAGCCGGCCGGCAAGCGCACTCATTGCGTCTCGGCCAGCAGCCGCAGCACGCGCTGGGCCAGGACGCGCGGAGGGTCGCGGGCATCCTCATCGCTGGCCAGCACCGGGCCGACGCAGGCCGGGCAGCCGCCGCGGCAGTCGCAGCCATCGACCAGATCCAGCGCCTGCCCGACCAGCACTGCGCGGCGCCGATACAGCGGCTCGCTGAGGCCGATGCCGCCGGGAAAGTTGTCATACAGGAAGGCAGTTGGCGTGAAGCGCGCATTCGACTCCCGATCAGCGCCACCGGGATCCAGTCCACGCAGCTGGCCGCGGCCGCGGCCATCGGACGCAACACCCCAGGCGCCGTCGCCGCTGCCGACTGATTTCTGCAGGTCGCGGCCCTCGGCCATCACCGCCAGCGTCGCCACCAGGTGCAGCGCATAGGCGGCGCCAAGAAAGCCATCCAGCGCCTGCTGTCGGGATGCGAACGCGGTTTCCAGCACGCTCTGATCGAGCTGCCACCAGATCGCCGTGGTGTGGAGCTCCTGATCCGGCAGCGTGACCGGCCCGTAACCGACGTTTTCATGGGTGTAATAGCGGATTTTCTTGTATCCCGACACCCGGCGCACGACATGCACCTCGCCGTGCTGGGCGCTGCCGATGCCGCTGTCGGCGCGCTCGAACTGCTCGAGCACTTTGAGCTTGGTGTAGTCGATGGCGTCGGTGTAATAGTCGACCCGGGTGCGGGTGACGAAAGCCTTGCGACCCTCCCAGTCGAGTTTCTCGACCTGATAGGGCAGCGATTGGATCATGTGGATGGCGCCTTCGTAGAGGGTCAGCGCGGCAGCGCTGTAGTCCACTTCAGCAATGATGGTCTGGCGGCCTGCGCTGCGATCAACGACGACGAAGTTGCCGTCGGCCACCGACCGCAGGCTCACCGCGATGGCTGGATAGCTGTCAGCGATCCACTCCCAGCGTCCGCCCTCGCGATGCAGCACGCCAGACTCGCCAAGCACAGCGAGGTAGTCGGCGGGATCCAGCGGGCCGAAGCGGTCGCCGTCGAGAAACGGCAGCTCGAAGGCGGCACAGCGGATGTGGTCGAGCAGGATCAGCGGCTGGTTGGCGTCGATCCGCGCGTGCTCGGGGCTTGCGTCGGCGAAGAACTCCGGATGCCGCACCACGTATTGGTCAAGCGCCTCGCTGCTGGCGACCAGCACGCCGAGGCTGGGTCGCTGGCGTCGCCCGGCGCGCCCGAAGCGCTGTAGCGTTGCCGCCACCGAGCCCGGATAGCCATTCAGGATGACCACATCGAGGCTGCCGATATCGACCCCGAGCTCAAGCGCCGAGGTCGAGACGATGCCGTCGATCCGCCCGGCGCGCATGTCGCGCTCCGCCGCACGTCGCTCGGTCGGCAGGTAGCCACCGCGGTAGGCGCGGATACGCGCCGGCTTGCGCGGGTCGTGGTCGAACACATCTTTCAGGTACTTGGTGAGCACTTCGACCATGGTCCGCGACTGGGCGAAAACCAGCGTCTTGAGGCCGGCCTTGATGGCGAGTCGGGCGATGCGGTTGCTTTGGGAGCGCGCTGAAGCACGCAGGCCGAGGTCGGGATTGACCACCGGCGGGTTCCACAACAGCACGTGCTTCTCGCCGCACGGTGCGCCGCTTTCCATGACCGCGGCGATTTCGCGCTCAACCAGCGCCTGCGCGTGTTCGCGCGGATTGCCGATGGTCGCCGAGCACAGGATGAACTGCGGCTCGACGCCATAGAACGCGCAGACCCGCTTGAGCCGCCGGATCACGTTGGCCACATGCGATCCGAACACGCCGCGATAGGTATGCACTTCGTCGATCACCACATAGCGCAGGTTCTCGAAGAACTGCGCCCACTTGGTGTGATGCGGCAGGATCGCCTGGTGCAGCATGTCCGGATTGCTGACCACGACGTCGCCATGCAGACGGATCGCCTGGCGCGCGTCGCCGGGGGTGTCGCCATCAAACGTCGCGGCGCGCAGACCAAGGTTGCCGGCCCGGTTGAGCTCGAGCAGCTCGGCGACCTGATCCTGCGCCAGCGCCTTGGTCGGAAACAGGTACAGCGCCTTGCGGCCTTCAGCGAGCGCGGCTGCCACTACCGGCAGCGTGTAGCAGAGCGTCTTGCCCGATGCGGTCGGCGTGACGACGACCAGATCGCGGCGCGCATTGGCCAGCTCCCAGGCCCGCGCCTGGTGGCTGTAGAGCTGCGCGATGCCGCGGCTGCGCAGCGCGGTCGCCAGCGCCGTTGGCAGGTCTGCCGGCAGCGCTGCGAAGCTGCCGGCACTCGCGGGCAGAGTCATGTGGCCGGTGATGCGGTCGGCATAGCGACCCTGCAGCCGCCGGGCGAGCTGCCCGCCATCGGTGTCGGTCGGCGGGACCGCCGAGGCGGGCAGCAGGTCGGGCGTGCTCAGGGCGTACATCGGAAACCTCGCATTGGGGGACACCGGCTTATCGCGGGACGCCGTCTCAGAAACTGAGACGCGGCAATCGGTATGCTCGGCGCCGCTCGCGCGATTGCCTGCGCTGGCGAGTGCCTTGAACTGGAGAGCCACCTGAGCCCTGCCGCCGCCAGCTACGCATTTCTTGCCGGTTTTGCACTGGCGCTCGGCTTTCACCGGCATCGCGCGGCGCAGCTCGCCGGTCTGCTTGGTCTGTTGGCGCTGGGCGTCGACGCCGGCTCCCTGCAGCTGCGCGAAGCAGCGCTGCGGCTGCTGCCGTGGCTGGTGCTCGGCTGCAGCCTGATGCCGGAGCCGCGGCTGCTTTCCAGGCGTCATGGCGCGCTGCTGCTGGTGGTTGGAAGCCTGCTGCTGGTCGCCGTGTACGGGCCGCCGCTGCTGCTTGCAATGCCCGTGCAGATCGCTGGCTGGCCGCTGTCCGCGCTGGACCCGGGACGCGCCGCTGGGCTGCTGCTGCTGCTCGCCGGAGGCGCCTGCGCAGTGCGCTTCCTGCATCGCTTCCAGCCCCTTGAGGCGGGGCTCGCGGTCACCCTGTTGCTGGCCGCTGCGGGTGCTGTCCGTCCCACCGAGCTGAGCGTCTGGCTGCTCGCTGCCGCAGCGGCGCTGATCGGGTCGGTGCTGTTTGCCAGCCACCGGATGGCGTTCGTCGACCCGCTCACCGGCCTGCCCAATCGGCGCGCGCTGGACGAGACGCTGAACCGACTCTCCGGCGGCTACAGCTTGGCGATGGTCGACATCGACCACTTCAAGGCGTTCAACGACCAGCATGGGCATGCTGCTGGCGACAGCGTGCTGCGCAATGTCGCCGCGCGTCTGCGACAGACCGCCAGTGGCGCCGTGTTCCGCTATGGCGGAGAGGAGTTCTGCATCGTCTACCGTGGCCTGGATGTGCGGCAGGCGGGTGAGCGTCTTGAGCGCGCCCGCGCGGCCGTCCAGTCGCTCAGTATCAGCCTCCCGGCGCAGCCCCAACTCGGCGGCAAACGCGCCCGACCGGCTCGCCGCGCCAGCGCCGACGTCACCGTCAGCGCTGGCGTTGCCGGCCGCAGCAGCCGGCGCAACGACTCTGCCACCGTTCTGAAAGCGGCCGATCAGGCGCTGTATCAGGCCAAATCCAAAGGCCGCAACCGGGTCGAATTGGCCGCCTGATCGGGCCCTCGTTCGCGGCGCGTCAAGGGTCAGCGATGCACCGCTTGAAGGCAGGCCGAGCCATGCCGGGGCAACCTCGCGGGCGCCGGTCCAGCGGGGCGATGCGCAGGCGCAGCCGTTGCGAGCAAGTTAACGAATCCGCGCTGTCAAGTATTGGCCAATAGGCCCGTTTAGGCGGTATTGTGTAATCGAGGCTTCTCACACCTGCGTGTATTCACCCCTTTCGGCTATCGGGCTACCCATGTCCTCCTTCCTTCGCTTGCCGCTTCTCATGCTTCTGGCCTTGGCGTTGACCGCCTGCGGAGACTCGCCGCCACCGGCACCGGCACCGGGCCCGGCGGCAGGCGCCGCACCGGTTGCCAGTGCGCCTGACGCGCCGGCTGCCGCGGCACCCGGCGAAACGGTCGAACAGCTGCTGGCCCGCGCCAACGCGGCGCTTGCGGCTGACCGGCTGTTCGAGCCGGCAGGCGACAACGCCTTGGAGCTGTATCTGGCCGCCATCGAGCAGGACGAAGCCGACACCGCTGACGTTGACGCGGCGGACAAGCCGGCCCGCCGGCTGTCCGATGCAATGACCTTCGGCGACCTGGTCACCCAGACCCGTCTGGCGGTCAGCGACATCCTTCCGTACGGTCTGGTCTGGGTGGAGCGCGCCATCCGCAACGACAGTCGCCCCGAGGCCGAGCGCGTCCTGACTCTGTTGGAGCGCGCTCAGCCGGGCGCCTCATCGCTGCAGCGACTGCGCGACCAGCTCAACGAAGCCAACAACGCCGCCGTGCGGGCAGTCGCCCAGGCCGAGGCAGCGGCCACCGCGGCGGCGGCGGCGGCAGCAGAGGCGCGTGCGGCGCCCACCCCGGCACCGGAGCCCGCAGCAACAACCGCTCCCGCCGCCGTTCCCGCTGCAACCACAGCAGCACCCGCCCCGGCCGCCGCCACGCCTGCCGCACGGCCCGCAGCGACGCCCGTCCAGCCGACCGCAGCACCGCCTGCTCCGACCCGACCGGCGGCCGCGCCAGCCGCCTCCCTGCCAGCGGGCGCCTCGCCGCAGCTGATCAGCCAGCCATCGCTGCGCTATCCGGCGCAGGCGCTGCGACGCAGCATCGAGGGCTACGTCCAGGTCTCCTTCACCATTCAGCCAGATGGCAGCACCACCAACGTGGAGGTGACCGGTGCAAGTCCGCGCGGCGTCTTTGATCGCGAAGCCGTCCGGGTGATCGAGGGCCTGAAATTCCAGCCGCCGGGTCGCGCAATCCAGACGCAGCGGCAGGTCGATTTCAAGCTGGATCAATGAGCGTTCCGGAGCGCGGCGCAAGGGCGCTGCGCTTCTTGCACAGGGCCCGGTCCGTCGCCTGCGATCAGTGCCCGTGACGCCGCAGCCGGCCGGCACGCCTCCCAGGCGGGTCGATGGCTCATAATGCGCGCCCTTCCTTTGTCACCCTTCGATGAAAATACCCAAGGGCCTGCAGCCGCTGATTGATGACGGCCTCATTGATGAAGTTCTGCGGCCGTTGAAAAGCGGCAAGGAAGCGTCGGTCTACGTGGTCCGCTCCGGCGACCAGGTGCTGTGCGCCAAGGTCTACAAGGACATGGCACAGCGCAGTTTCCAGGCGCGGGTGCAGTATCAGGAGGGCCGCAAGGTGCGCGGCAGTCGGCAGGCGCGGGCGATCAACAAGGCGTCGCGCTTCGGCCGCAAACAGCAGGAAGACGAGTGGAAGAACACCGAGGCAGACGTGCTCTATCGGCTGGCCGACGCCGGCGTCCGGGTGCCACAGCCGCGCGGGTTTTTCCATGGGGTCCTGCTGATGGATCTGGTGACCGATGCCGAGGGTCACAGCGCGCGGCGGCTGAGTGAAGTCGAGCTGGATACCGCTGAGGCGATGGCCTGCCACGGCACGCTGATCGCCGACGTGGTGCGGATGCTCTGCCTGGGATTGATCCACGGCGACCTGTCCGAGTACAACGTGCTGATGAGTCCCAGCGGCCCGGTGATCATCGACTTCCCGCAGGTGGTGAGCGCCGCCGGCAACAACGCCGCTCGCGATATGCTGTTGCGCGATGTGCACAATCTGCGTGACAGCCTGGCCCGGTTTGCTCCCGAGCTCGAGACCACCCATTACGGTGAGGAGATCTGGGCGCTCTTTGAGAAGGGCGAACTGCGGACCGACAGCGTCCTCAGCGGCCGGTTCCGGTTCGATCAGCACAAAGCCGATGTGGCGTCAGTGATGATGTCGATCGTCGACGCGCGGCAGGAGGCATTGATCCGCCAGCAGGGACGTGAAGCCGCGGCGGAGCAGGACTGATGCGCTGGCGACGCCACTCAGGCCCGCCGGACACCCGCAATACAGCCGCAGTGCGTCGTCCTGCCCGCCTGCGGGCAGGCGGGCAGTCATGAGCAATCTGCAGGTCGTTGACCTGACTCAGCTGCGACGCAGTTGCGCCAAGTGCTCGCTGCGGCAGCTGTGCCTGCCGGCACGGATCGGCTCGGAAGACATCGAGCAGCTGGATCGCCTGGTCAAGCGACGCATGTCGCTCGACCGCGGCGAAGCCCTGTTCCGCGCTGGCAATTCGCTCCGCAACCTCTTCGTCGCCCGCGAGGGCTCCTTCAAGACCACCTCGCTGTCCGAATCGGGCGACCAGCAGGTGATCGGGTTCCATCTTCCCGGCGAGCTGATCGGCCTGGACGCGCTGGGCGATGGGCGGCATCGCTGCGACGCCCAGGCGCTGGAGCCGTCCACCGTGTGTGAGGTGCCGCTGGACGATCTGCAGCAGATCGCGGCCCAGCTGCCCAGCCTGCAGATGCAGCTGATGCGGGTGATCGGCAGCAGCATGGCCCGCGACCAGGACCATCTCGAAATGCTCGGACGCCGCCAGGCGACCGAACGCGTGCTGCTGTTCCTGCACACCTTGAGCGAGCGTTACCAGGCGCTTGGCCACGACGCCCGCCACCTGCATCTGCCGATGTCACGCGAAGACATCGGGAGCTTCCTTGGCTTGGTCATCGAAACTGTCAGCCGCAGCTTCAGCAAGCTGCAGGAGGACGGCCTGATCGCCGTGCACGGACGCCGGGTGGAGGTCCTTGAACCCGAGCGCATGCAGGCCCTGGCTCACCGCATCGCGTAACGCGTTGCTGCGACGCATCCCGACGGCGCGTTAGCGGCGGTGCAGCACCCGGACTCCCTGGCGGGCGGCTTTTCAGCCGGCTCTCAGAGCAGCGATCGGCAGCCCAGCAGCACCAGCGTGTCGTGCACCAGCGGCAGCGCCGTCAGCCAGGGCGCCGCCAGCGTCAGCAGTCCCGACACCAGCACCAGCGAGGCGGCAGCCTGCCGGCCGCCACCCTGCCCCAGCCACCCGCCCAGCCGTGCCCCGCTCCAGGTCAACGGCAGCATGGTCGGCAAGGTGCCCAGCCCGAAGCTGGCCATCACCAGTGCACCATGCAGGGCGTCGGCCTCCAGCCACGCCACCACCAGCAAGCTGCTGCTCAGGCCGCAGGGCAGCCAGCCCCAAAGCATCCCCAGCGCCAGCCGACGCGCCGTCGAGTGGGCGGGAATCAGGCGCCGCTGCAGCGGCGCCAGTCGACGCCACAGCACGGCACCCGGTCGCGCCAGCCAGCCGGGTTGACCACCCACGCCGTAGAGGCGCAGCGCCACCAGCACCAAGGCCAGCCCGAGCAGCATGCGCATCGCGGTGGCCAATCCGTCGATCCGTACGATGCCGAGCAGGCCGGCGCCCAGTCCGCCGACCAGCGCGCCCGCCAGCACATACCCCAGAACCCGGCCAATGTTGATCCAACTGGCCGCCGCCAGCGACGGCCGGGCAGTGCCGATTGGCGCCGCCGTTGCAGCCAGGCCGACCGCAACGCCGCCGCACATCGCCGCGCAGTGCAGGCCTCCGAGCAGCCCGCTGAGCCAGGCGGCGCCCAGCGTCAGCAGGTCAATCGGCATCCGGTGGCGGCGTGCTGTTTGGCGGACGCTCTTCGGCCAGGATGTCGATGGCGGGTGTTTCCAGATCGTCGAACTGCCCGCGTTGAACCGCCCAGACGAAGGCCCAGATCGCGGCACCGAACAGAACAATGCTGATTGGCACCAGGATGAGCAGACTGTTCATCGCCTGATCATCCCACGCCCGCCGGAGCTGGCGCTGCGCGGCTGCGGAGGTCGCTCTGCCTGCCTGCGCGCGGCGCCAGGCGCAGCGCGTTGAGCGTGACCAGCAGCGACGAGCCGGCCATGCCGATGGCCGCCATCCAGGGCGTCACCCAGCCCATGGCCGCCAGCGGCAGGGCGATCAGGTTGTAGGCGGTGGCCCAGGCCAGGTTCTGGCGGATCACCGCGCGCGTCCGACGGGCGATGCGGATCGCCTCCGGCACCCGCCGCAGCGAGCCGCCGAGCAGGACCAGATCGGCGCTGCGGTGCGCCAGCGCTGCGCCGCCGCCCATGGCGATCGCAACGTCGGCACCAGCCAACACCGGCGCATCGTTGATGCCGTCGCCGAGCATCGCCACCCGCTTGCCGGCGGCCTGCAGCTCACGCAGGCGGGCGAGCTTGTCTTCCGGGCTCTGGCGCGCGCGCGGATTGCGGATGCCCAGCGCGATGGCGGTCGTGGCTACGGCGTCGGCCCCGTCGCCGGACAGCAGTTCGAGATCGACCCCGAGGTCACGCAGATCGTCGACGGTCGCGCGGGCGTCGGCGCGCGGCGGGTCGATGAGCTGGAAGCGCGCCAGCGCGGCTGCGCCGGCGCCCAGCCACAGCGCGCCGTCATCGCTGCCGCCGCAGGCAAAATCGGCCCGCCCAATGCGCAGCCGACGGCCACCGACCACGCCTTCGACGCCACGTCCCACGTCGGTGCGCAGCTGCTCGGCGGTCAAGTCGCCGGGATCGGGAAACGCCGCCGCCAGCGGATGCCCGCTGCCGCGCTCCAGCGCAGCAGCCAGCGCCAGCGCCTCGGCGACATCAGCCGCTGCGCCGGGCCCGGCAAACAGCGTGGTGCGGGCGATCCGCGGGCGGCCTTCGGTCAGGGTGCCCGTCTTGTCGAGCAGCAGCACGTCGATCCCGGCCAGGTTCTGCAGCGCATCGGCACCAATGCCGAGCACGCCTATGCGCGCCAGCGCGCCGTGGGCCGCGGCCAGCGCGGCGGGCACCGCCAGCGACAGCGCGCAGGGGCAGCTCACCACCAGCACCGCCAGCATCACCTCGAATGCGCGCTCGGGCGCCAGCTGCCACCACACCGCGAATACCACCAGTGCCGCCGCCAGCAGGGCGAGCACGAAGCGGCTGGCGACGCCGTCGGCAAGCTGGGCGATGCGCGGCCGCTGGCCCTGGGCCTGCTCGACCAGTCGCACCAGATGCGACAGCCGGGTGTCCTGGCCGGTGCGCTCGACCCGCAGGCGGACCGGACCGATCCGGCACTGGCTGCCGGCCAGCGCAATCTCGCCCGCCTGCCGCGCCAGCGGCCGCGACTCGCCGCTGAGCAGCGACTCGTCGAACTCGCCGGCGTCGAGCAGTTGGCCGTCGGCCGCGACCGCCTCACCCATGCCCACGCGAATCAGGTCGCCGGGTGCCAGTCCAGCGACCGGCACCTGCTGCGCCCGGCCGTCGGCATCCAGCCGCCAGGCCAGCGCCGGTCGCGCCCGCGCCAGCTGGTCGACCGCGGCGTTGGCGCGCTGGCGGGCGAAGCCTTCGATCGCCCGTGCGGCCAACAGCAGAAATACGAACATCACAGCGGCATCGATCCAGACGTGCGGCCCGCCGCGCAGGGTCTCGACCAGGCTGCCGAGGTAGGCCAGCAGCACCGAGCCGCCGATCAGCGTGTCCATCCCCAGCTGGCGCTGGCGGATCTCGTTGAACATCCCGCGCAGGAACGGCCAGCCGGAGTAGAACACCACCGGGGTTGCCAACAGGAACGCGATCCAGCGCATGAAGTCACGGGTTGCCTCGGGCATCTGGTTGTCGAAGTCGAGGTACAGGGCCTCAGCGAACATCATCGACTGCACCGTACCGAGCGCCGCCACGCCCAGACGCAGCATCAGGCTGCGACGTTCGCGCAGACGCGCCCGCTCGAGCGCCTCGCCGGGCGCCAGATGCGGTCGGTAGCCGAGCCCCGCGAGGCGCTCCAACGCCTGCGACAGCAGCACGCGACCGGGCTGCCAACGCAGCCGCACCCGGCCGGTGACTGCATTGGCGGCCACCTCCTCGATGCCGTCGAGCTGATTCAGCGCGCGGCCGATCAGCCAGGCGCAGGCGGCGCAGCGCATGCCCTCGACCACCACGGTGATCTCACGCTCCGGCCCGACCTCGCGACTGTGCTCGGCCTGCACGTCCTGGCGATCCCAGGCCAGATAGTCGAGCGACTCTTCTCCGACGCGCTCGCCCAGCTGCGAGCGCAGGCGATAGTAGTCAACCAGCCCGGCCGCACCGATCCACTGCGCCGCCGCCGCGCAGCCGCGGCAGCAGAAGGCGCGTTCGGCGTCCTCGATGCGCTGGCGGGCCGGCTGCGGCGGAAGCGGCTGGCCGCAGTGGTAGCAGCCGTCCGGGAGGCTTGCTTCAGTCACCGTCGACGGCGGGCGAGAGGTCGGCGCTGAGCGCATCACGAGCCAGCCGGCCCTGCAGCCGCCAGCTTCCGTCCATGGACTGCAGCTGCAGGTTCCACGCGTGGTCACGCGGCACCGCGAGGCGACCCAGATAGCGCGTCGAATCAACCCGGACCAGCGCCAGGCTCAGGTCAGCACGCGCCTCGGTCGGGTGGCTTAAATGCAGCAACACATGATCGGCAGCAAAGTCGCCTCCTACGCTGGCAAGCTCGACCGACTCAGTGTCGGTGGCCAGCTGCAGCCGCGCCCGCAGGCCGCGTTGGGCAGCGGCGTGGTCCGGCCCCAGATCGATGGTCTGTCCCTTGCCAACCCGCTGCACCGGGTCGCGCACGGAATCGGCGCCGCTGCGGATCGCGATGCTCAAGGTCAGGAATCCCGCCACGACCACCGCAGCCGGAAGCCCCAGCACCAGCCACACCATCGGTTCGCGGTACCAGGGACGGGCGTCCAGTGGCAGGCTCATGGCGCAGGCCCGAAGAAAGCCGCCTCATGACTCACGCGCAGAGCCGGATCGCCCGGCTGCTCGACGACGAACTCAAGGGCCTGGCGCCCACGCACGCTGCCAGCCGGCGCGCGCAGCGTAAGCGGCAGGCTGAGGGTGTCTCCGGCAGGTGCCTCAACCCGCAGCGGCGATCCATCGAGCAGCACCGGTCCCGCGCCTTCGATGCGAATCTCCAACGCCATCGGTTCGCCACGCTTGTTGGAGATCTTGAGCGTGTAGCCGTTCTCGATGCTGTCATCGCCACCGAGTCGATACAGCGCGTTGCGATCACGCAGGACGTCGACGATCAGCGGGCTGCGCTGGCTGACGCCGACCACCCAGGCGGTCAGGATCAGGGTCAGCAGCGCGCCGTAGACCAGCACCCGCGGGCGCAGGATGCGGGATGGCTTGCCGTCGACCGCGTTCTGGGTGGTGTAGCGGATCAGGCCGCGCGGGTAGCCGACCTTGTCCATGACCGCGTCGCAGGCGTCGATGCAGGCTCCACAGGCGATACATTCGTACTGCAGGCCGTTGCGGATATCGATGCCGGTCGGGCAGACCTGAACGCAGATCGTGCAGTCGATGCAGTCGCCCAAATCCGCAGGTGAGTCCACAACCGGCGCTTCGGCCACCGTCGGCGCGTCGCCGCGCGGCGCATCGACCACCAGGCTGGTGGTGGCCGCGGCCTGCACCCGCGAATCAGCGCCGCCGCGCGCCGCCTTCAGCAGGGCGGCGGTTGCCGAGCGCCAATCGAGCAGGCCGCGGGAGCGTTCCAGCACGCTGCCCAGTCCCTTGCGCCGGGCGCCGCGGGTTTCACCGCGGCGCAGGTCGTAGCTGATGATCAGGGTGTTGCGGTCGAACATCGCGCCCTGGAAACGAGCGTAGGGGCACATGTACTTGCACACCTGCTCACGCAGGAAGCCCGCGTTGCCCCACGTTGCGAGCGAATAGAACAGCACCCAGAACAGCTCCCAGCCGCCCCACTCGAACGGCACCAGGCGGGCACCGAGATCGCGGATCGGGGTGAAAAAGCCAACGAAGGTGAAGCCGGTCCACAGCGCGAACAGCATCCACATGCTGTGCTTGGCGAGCTTGCGCCGCCACTTCTCGGCGGTCCACGGCGATGCATCGAGCTTCATCCGCTTGCTGCGATCGCCCTCGGCCCAGCGCTCCATCCAGATGAAGACTTCGGTCCATACCGTCTGCGGACAGGCGTAGCCGCACCACAGCCGGCCGGCCAGGGCAGTGAAAAAGAACAGCGACAGCCCGGCCAGGATCAGCAGGACGGCGAGAAAGACGAAGTCCTGCGGCCAGAAGTTGAGGCCGAGCACGTAGAAGCGCCGCGCCGGCAGGTCGAACAGCACCGACTGTCGACCTTCCCAATTGATCCAGGGAGCGATGTAGTACATGCCCAGCAGCCACAGCACGGCGGCGGTGCGCAGCCGGTCGTAGCGTCCTTCGACGTCGCGTGGATAGATCTTCCGCTCGGAGCGATACATCGCGCCGTCGTCGGGATGCAGGGTGCTCGGAATGACCTTGCTCATGCCAGCAGGGTGCTCGTTGGTCTTCAGTGACTGGCGCAGGCGCGCCATCAGCGCGGCTCGCGCTCGGCCGGCAGCGGCCGGTTGAAGCGGCTTGCAGGACGCAGCAGCAGCCAGGTGAACAGGCTGGAGGCTGCGGTGGCAAGCCAGAGCATGAAGAAACCGATGCTGTAGCCCAGCTCCCGACTGATCACCCAGTTGACGAAGCTGATGTCACGCAACTCAAGTGGATCGATGAAGGCAAAGAAGACCATCGTCGCGACACCGGCGGCGAAAAAGCTCGGCCACAGGATGGCCCCCACTCGTTGGGCGAGCGGGCGCGGTGGATGGTCGAAGCGCGCCTCGGCCGCGACCCGCACGACGTCGGTATCTTCAATCTTCACGGGGCGCCCGCTGCGCTGCTTGCCTGCCTGTCCAGGTGATAGACCCAGGCCGCCGCCAGGCGAACGCGATCCGCACCGATGATGGGTTGGTGGGCGGGCATCTGGCCGTTGCGACCCTGCATGATCGCCTCGCGGATGGCGTCATAGCCACGTCCGTAAAGCCAGATGCCATCGGTAAGGTTGGGAGCGCCCAGCGCCGCCATGCCTTTGCCATCGACGCCGTGACAGGCGGCGCAGATCGACTCGAAACGCGGTTTTCCGGCCGCGGCCAGCGCCGGATCAACGCCCTGGCCCGACAGGCTTTGCACGTAGACAGCCGTTGCGTTGACCGCTTGCTCGCCGCCCAACACTGCGCCCAGCGGCGGCATGACCGCCTGGCGACCCTGCAGGATGCTGGCCAGGATCTGCTCGGGCTCGCCACCCCATTGCCAGTCACCGTCGGTGAGGTTGGGAAACCCCTTGGCACCGCGCGCATCCGAGCCGTGGCAGGTGGCGCAGTGGTTGGCGAACACCGACTGGCCCAGGCGCCGGGCATCGGGATCGTTGGCCAAGTCAGGCAGCGGCCGCTCGCTGAAGCGTGCGAACAGCGGCGCCAGCCTTGCTTCATTCGCTGCACGCTGAGTGTCGTGCTCTCCGGTAGAGGTCCACCCGGAGGTCCCGGCGAAGCGGCCAAAACCCGGGTACCAGATCAGATAGCCAATGCTGAAGAAGATGGTCAGATAAAACAGGTTGATCCACCAGCGCGGCAACGGCTTGTTGTACTCGGTGATATCGCCGTCCCAGACGTGGCCGGTGGTCTCCGGCTCGCCGGGCCGACGCCTGGATGTCCACCAGAGCAGCCAGAGGCAGCCGCCGATGTTGATGACGACCAGAACAATGATGTACCAGGACCAGGCGGCGCTCATGGGGTTTTCTCGTGCGAGGGAGCGGCGGCGGGGGGTGAGTCCGGCGCGTCTTCGTCGAGGGGCAGCCGCGCAGCGGCGTCGAACGCGGCCTTGCGCTTGCTGCTCCAGGCCCAGATCCAGCCAACGACAAAGGCCACCAGCAGCACCAGGGTGATCAGCCCGCTGAGGTTGGGAATATTCATCCGGTGCTCTCCTAGAGTCCGCGCGGTGCGTGGATGCCCAGGCCCTGCAGGTAGGCGACCAGAGCGTCCAATTCCGTCTTGCCCTCGACCTGCTGTCCCGCGGTCGCGATCTGCTCCTCCGAGTACGGATCGCCCAGCATCCGCAGCGCCTTCATTCGCCGAACCACGGTCGCCGCATCGACGGGGTTGCGCAGCAGCCAGGGATAGCTGGGCATGTTGCTTTCCGGCACCACGTCGCGTGGATTGTTCAGATGGACCCGATGCCAGTCGTCGGAGTAGCGCCCGCCGACCCGCGCCAGGTCCGGGCCGGTGCGCTTGCTGCCCCACTGGAACGGGCGGTCGTAAACCGACTCGCCGGCCAGCGAGTAGTGACCGTAGCGCTCGGTCTCGAAGCGTAGGGTGCGAACCATCTGCGAGTGGCAGTTGTAGCAACCCTCGCGGATATACACGTCGCGACCTGCCAGCTGCAGGGGGGGATACGGCACCACGCCTGGGGTCGGCTCGATCGCCTCGGCCTGGTACATCAAAGGGATGATCTGGGCCAGGCCGCCGAAGCTGATCGCGACCGCCATCAGCACCAGCATGAGGCCGATGTTCTTCTCGATTTTCTCGTGGCTCATGGTCGGGTCCTCAGGCGTGCGCGGCGTGCGGCGTGGGAGCGAGCACCGGGCTGTCCCGCACCTCGCGCGCCATCTGGAAGGTCTTCCAGGTATTCCAGGCCATGATCAACATGCCCGCGATCACCAGCAGGCCGCCCAGCAGACGTATCAGGTAATAGGGATAGGTGGCGACCAGCGACTCGACGAAGGTGTAGGTGAGGGTGCCGTCGGTGTTGGTGGCCCGCCACATCAGGCCCTGCATCACGCCGGCGATCCACATCGAGGCGATGTAGAACACCACGCCGATGGTGTGGACCCAGAAGTGGGTATCGATCAGCTTGACGGAGTACATCTCCTTCAGCCCGAGCACGCGCGGGTAGAGCATGTACATCGCGCCGATCGAGATCATCGCCACCCAGCCCAGCGCGCCGGAGTGGACGTGGCCGACGGTCCAGTCGGTGTAGTGACTGAGCGCGTTGACCGTCTTGATCGACATCATCGGCCCCTCGAACGTGCTCATCATGTAAAACGACAGCGAAACGATCAGGAACTTGAGGATCGGATCGGTGCGCAGCTTGTGCCAGACGCCAGCCAGGGTCATCACGCCATTGATCGCGCCACCCCAGGAGGGCGCCAGCAGGATCAGCGAGAACACCATGCCCAGCGACTGCGCCCAGTCCGGCAGTGCGGTGTAGTGCAGGTGGTGCGGGCCGGCCCACATGTAAATCGCGATCAGCGCCCAGAAGTGCACGATCGACAGCCGGTAGGAGTAGATCGGCCGGCCGACCTGCTTGGGCACGAAGTAGTACATGATCCCGAGGAACCCGGCGGTCAGGAAGAATCCGACCGCGTTGTGGCCGTACCACCACTGCACCATGGCATCGACGGCACCGCTGTATACCGGGTACGACTTGGTCAGCCCGACCGGAATCGCGATGCTGTTGACAACGTGCAATACCGCGACGGTCAGGATGAAGGCGCCGAAGAACCAGTTGGCGACATAAATGTGCGGCACCCGGCGCTTGGCAATGGTGCCGAAAAACAGTACGGCGTAGGCGACCCAGACCGCAGTGATCAGCAGGTCAATCGGCCACTCAAGCTCGGCGTATTCCTTGCCCTGGGTCAGACCCAACGGCAGGGTGATCGCGGCGAGCAGAATCACCAGCTGCCAGCCCCAGAACACGAAGGCGGCGAGCTTGTCCGAAATCAGCCGCACGTGGCAGGTGCGCTGCACCACGTAGAGGCTGGTGGAGAACAACGCGCAGCCGCCGAATGCGAAAATCACCGCATTGGTATGCAGTGGCCGCAGGCGACCGTAGGTGAGCCACGGAATATCGAAGTTGAGCGCGGGCCAGTACAGCTGGGCGGCGATCAACACCCCGACCAGCATGCCGACGATGCCCCATACCAGGGTCATCACCGCAAACTGCCGAACCACGGTGTCGTTGTAGGTGGCGCGCAGATCAGTCGGGCTCATGATGTCGTCCGTTCGCAGCAGGTTTGAAGTATTGGTCAGGCTGACGCGCGGCTTCTTGATTTCGATCAATCCACGCCAGCCGACGCCGGTAGTGCGCCGACCACTCGCGTTGCCGCCCAGCCTGCGCCTGGCGCCCGCGGTTAACCGTTCGCTGGGCAACATAGGCGGCGCGCCCTGCGCCACGCAGAAACTTCACAGCACTGCCGAAAAGCGCGCCGGGGCGGTGCCAGGCGCACCAAGGTAGGCGTCAAAGCACATTGCGATCACCCGCAGCAGCAGCCGGCCGCGCGGGGTCGCCCGAATCCAGCCGGGCTCAAGCTCGACCAGACCCTCTTCCTGCAGCGCCGCGATCTGCGCCAACTCGCTGGCGAACGTGGCGCCAAAATCAAGCTGGTGGCGATGCCCGGTGGCGCGCATGTCGACCTCACCGCTGCACATGATCTGCTGGATGACATCGGCGCGGACGCGGTCGTCGGCGCTCAGACGCAGCCCGCGCCAGATCGGCAGCCGGTCCGCGTCAACCGCAATTTCCCAGCTCGGCAGGTCGCGCACGCTTTGCGCGTAGCTGTCGCCAATCCGGCTGATCGCGCTGACGCCGAGGCCGATCAGATCGGTTCGCGCATGCGTGGTGTAGCCCATGAAATTTCGCTGCAGCTGACCGCGCGACTGGGCCAGAATCAGCTCATCGGAGGGCAGTGCGAAGTGATCCATGCCGACATGGCAATAGCCCGCCGCCGACAACGTCTCGATCGCCAGCTGGAGCAGGCCGAGCTTTTCCTCCGGCGACGGCAGGCGATCAGCGTTGATCTGTCGCTGGGCTCGGAACAGCTCCGGCACGTGCGCGTAGGCATGGATCGCCAGCCGATCCGGCCGCACTTCCAGCACCGTCTGCAGCGTGCGCCCGAACCCTGCGGCGGTCTGCTCGGGCAGGCCATAGATCAGATCGACGTTGACCGAGCGCATGCCGCTGCGGTGACAGGCATCGATGATATCCAGCGTTTGCTCGACACTTTGCTCGCGATTGACGGCGGCCTGCACGGCCGGATCGAAGTCCTGGACGCCCAGGCTGGCGCGGTTGAAGCCAAGCGCAGCCAGCGCGGCAATATCCGCGCCCGACACGCAGCGCGGATCAATCTCGATCGAGATGTCGCGAGCGGGCAGCGGGCTGACGCTGAAGTTGGCCGCCAGCGAACGCATCAGCACGCCGATCTGGCGCGGCGTCAGGAAGTTGGGAGTGCCGCCACCTAAATGGATCTGCACCACCTGCCGATCCCGATCAAACAACTCGGCGACCCGCGACACTTCGCGCAGCAGACGCTGCAGGTAGAGGTCGCCGCGCGTGGCGTCCCGGGTGACCACCCGGTTGCAGCCACAGTAGAAGCACGGGTTGGCGCAGAAGGGCACGTGCACATAGACCGACAGCTGGCGCGGTATCGGATCCTCATTGCTGCGCTGCGCGTCGGTACGGAACTCCGCCTCGCGGTAGCTGCTGGTGAACTGCGGCGCGGTCGGGTACGAGGCATAACGCGGCCCAGGCCGCGCGTAGCGGCGCAGCAGGTCCGGGTCCCAGGTGGAGGCCATGCTCATGGCGGCACGGTAGTCGGATCGCCGTCTGCGCCATTTGATCCAGATCAAACCGGAGCAATGGAGGCCACTTCCGGGAGGGTGGAGCAGACGCGGGGCGCCTTGCCGTGTCTGCGCGGGGGTTGAGCGGGACGGCATCGCGGCTGCCGCCGCTCCTGCAGCAGCCAGCTTCCCCCAGGCGCTTGCGGGCCGGCTGCGTGCGACACGCTGAGGCAGTCACAATGCGCCGTCTGACCCACGACCGGTATCCAGCCATGAGCGACGAGCGCATCATCAACGCGACCCGGATGTGGGTGGACACGGTGGTCGTTGACCTGAATCTGTGCCCGTTCGCCAAGCGCGAACTTGCTGCTGACCGGGTGCGCTTTGCGGTGACGGCGGCGACCGATGAAGACCAGCTGCTGCGTGCGCTGCAGGATGAGCTGGCGCGGCTGGATGCCGACCCTGCGGTTGCGACCACCCTGCTGATCCATCCGCTGGCGCTGACCGGCTTTGACGCCTACAACGCATTCCTCGATGACGCCGACGCGCTGCTGGTAGCGCTGGACCGCGATGGCGTCTACCAGTTCGCAAGCTTTCATCCGGACTACCAGTTCAGCGGCACGCAGGCCGATGATCCCGAGAACTACACCAATCGCTCGCCCTACCCGATGCTGCATCTGCTGCGTGAGGACAGCCTGGACCGCGCCATCGACAGCCACCCCGAGGTCGACCAGATTCCTGATCGCAACGTGCAGCTGATGCGGCGCATGGGGCGTGACTCGCTGCAATCGCTGCGCGCGGCGTGTCTGGTCAGCAGCGCCGACGACGGGTCGGATTGAACGGCGCGGTGCCTACGGCGCGGGCCGCAAGCCGAGCGTTGCTTACCGGCGTCGCGGACCCCGACGCTGCAGGCTGTCGCGCACGTCGACCTCAAGATCGATGCGCAGCGGCGCGGCGGCGTCGCCAAGCTCAAGCACCAGCGCGTCGCGGCGCGGCAGCGTGGTCGCATAGTCGCGCAGCGCCGCCGTCGGCAGCGTCAGCTGCCAGCCAGCGGCGGGCGTCAGCTGCAGCTGCAGCCGGTCAGACAGCGTCAGCCGCAGCGCAAACAACGGCGTAGCAGCGACAGCGCAGCGCAGCGCCAGCGGGTTGCCCGCAAGCAGGTCGGCAAGCTCGGATTCGTCGATGCGCAGGCGCATCGAGCCCGTCTGTAGCTGCACCTTCATGGCTGCCGCTCAGCGCTGGGACACAGCGAACAGCCCTCGCTCCAGACGCTGTCACCGTCGGCGTAGTGCTCCTGCTTCCAGATGGGCGCGCTGTGCTTGATCGCCTCGATCAGCGCACGGCAGGCGCGAAAGGCCTCGTCCCGATGGGGTGTTCCGGCCGCCACCAGCACCGCCAGGTCGCCCACCGCCAGGCGTCCGTGCGCATGCGACACGTGCACCTTCAGCCGCGGTCCGCAGGCCACGCCGGCGGCGGCGGCGGCGCGCGCAAACACCTGCCGCGCGAGCGGCTCGAAGAGGTCGTAACTGACTCCGGTCACGCGGCGATTGTGGTTCAAGTCGCGGACCCGCCCGACGAACATCGCAATGCCGCCGAACCCGGGATCCGACACGAACTCCAACGCTGCCTGCGGATCCAGCCGCGACCGAGCGATGTCGACCACGGCAAACTCGACCTCGGTGCTCATGCTCAGCCTCCGCTGACCGGCGGCAGGACCGCCATCGGCCGACCTGGCGGCAGCCGGTCGGCGTCGCGCAGCACGTCGGTGTCGCTCGCGAATGCAGAGCACGCCAGCAGGCCGGGCTGGAAACCCGGCCAGTGATGTTGCGCGTAACCGCTCAGCGCCTCGCGCAGCTCGGCCACCCGGGCATCCTGTGGCACTTCAAGTTCGATCAGGCCGCTCCGCTCAAACTCGCGGAACGCGCCAAACAGGCTTAATTGGACGTTCACGCCAGCTGCTCCCCCAGCCAGCCGCTGCTCTCATGGCCCAGCGCCAGCACGTCAATCATCTGCCCCGCTGCCACGCGCTCGGCTGACGCCGGCAGCACCGCCCAGGCGTTTGCCGACAGCATCGGCAGCGTCTTGAAGGATTCCTGTCCGGCCAGCAGCGACACCTGCAGCCGACCGTCGGCCGACAGGCTCAGCTGGGCTTTCTGCAGCCAGTCCAATCCGGGCTTCTTGCTCGCTTCATGCGCCAACGGCAGCCGCCAGGGGCGTTCTGCGGCCAGCCCAAGCAGTATTCGCAACGCCGGCTCGACAAAGAAGCGCAGGCCAACGGCGCTCGACACCGGGTTGCCCGGCAGCCCGAAGAACAGCTGACCGCCGGCCAGCCGGGCGAACAGCAACGGCTTGCCCGGACGAATGGCGACCTTGTGGAACAGCACATTGGCCGCCAGCGCACGCAGGGTCGGCGGCACGAAGTCGTAGCGACCCATCGACACCGCGCCAGTGCTGATCACCACCTCGGCACCGGCCGCCAGGCTGCGCTGCAGCGCCGCCTCGAACGCGACGGCATCGTCCACCACGGTCTCGCGATGCACCACGGCCGCTCCGCCAGCATGCAGCCGCGCCGCCAGAAACGGGCCGTTGGAATTGCGGATCTGGCCCGGCTGCAGCGGCTGCGCGGCAGCGTCGACCAGCTCGCGACCGGTGCACAGCACGGCGACTTTCGGCCGCGGCGCGACCTGCACCTGCTCGATGCCCAGACCCGCCAACAGCATCAGGTGCGGCGGCCCGAGCAGGCTGCCGGCGCGCAGCACGCGCTCACCGCGCGCGATGTCTTCTCCGGCGCGCCGGATGTGCTGCCCGGCGGTCACCGCCGCGCTCAGCCGGATGCGCGTCGGTCGACCGTCGTCGCCACGCTCAAGAATTTCGACCTGCTCCACCGGCACCACCCGGTCGCGACCGGCCGGAAGCGGCGCACCGGTCATGATTTCCCAGCCACCTGAGCCACTGGCCTGCTGCGGCGCGTCGCCGGCCGCCAGCGCGCCGCTGATCTCGAACTCGAGGCCGGCAGCCAGGTCGTTCTTGCCGCCGCCGCACAGCGCAAAACCATCCATCGCCGAATTGTCGAACGGCGGCAGATCGGCCGGACTGTTGATGTCCTCGGCCAACACCCGGCCGATCGATTCCGCGGCGCCGATGGTCGCACTCGGCAGCCGCTGGCACTGCGCGCGCACCAACGCTTGGGCATCGCTGAGCGATATCACCGGCGAGCGCTCACGGATGCGATCCGTCTTCGAGCATGGCGCGCGCATGAGCCAGCAGCGGCGCCAGTATCTCCAGCGCCTGCTGCACCGCCTTCGGACTGCCCGGCAGCGCGATCACCAGCGTCTGATCGATCAGCACCGCGTCGGCCCGGCTGAGCCAGGCCAATGGCGTGTGCTGCCGGCTTTCACTGCGAAACAGTTCGGCCAGGCCAGGGACGCGCCGCGTCGCCACATCCGCCAGCGCCTCGGGCGTGGTGTCGCGCGTCCCCAGCCCGGTTCCGCCGGTGGTCAGCACCAGCCCGATGTTGGACGCTGCGAGGGCGCGCAGGCGGTCCGCCAGCGGCGCGCGCTCATCGGCCAGCAGCGCCGATGTCACCACCTCGGCGCCCAACGCCTGCAGTCCATCGACCAGCAGCGGCCCGGAGCGGTCGACGCAGTCGCCGCTGCTGGCGCGGTCACTGAGCGTGAGCACCGCGCAGCGCCAGCCGTCCAGTCGCGCCGGGCTGTGCGGCCGATAGTGCGCCCGCTCGGCGTCGGTCATGCCCTGCGGATGCAGCCACAGGCCCTGCTTGCCGCCCTCCTTGAACAGCAGCCGGATGCCGCTAAGCTGCAGCGCCGGCTGCACCGGCTTGGTCAGGTCGTAGAGGGTCAGCAGCGCCGCGTTGACGCCGGCCAGCGCTTCCATTTCGACGCCGGTGCGCGCCTCGGTCGCCGCTTCGCAATAGACCCGGATCACCTGCCGGTCGGAATCCGGCAGGCAGCGAACCTCGACCAGCTCCAGCAGCAGCGGATGACACAGCGGCATCAGCTGCGAGGCGTGCTTGGCGCCCTGCAAACCGGCGATCTCGGCCATCGCCAAGGCGTCGCCCTTGGGCAGTCGCCGCTCGACGATGGCGGCGAAGGCGTCGGCTCCGGGATGCAGCTCGCCGACCGCCACTGCGCGCCGCTGGGTGATCCGCTTGCGCCGCACATCGGCCATGTGAAAGCGTGAACGCTGCTCCATCTCAGCCTCCAATCGACGCCAAGTGCGGCGTGATGCCGGTATCGCCTGAGTGCAGCCCGTGGCCCAGCGCCTTCAGCCCAAGCTGACTGAGCAGACTGGCCTGCAGTTCGAGGGACTGCTCGTCGGACTGCAGCAGCGGCCGCAGCGGAATGCCGGCGTTGCCGAACAGACACAGCCGCAGGTCGCCGCTGGCGGTCACCCGCAGCCGGTTGCAGCCGGCGCAGAAATCGCGCGAGTAAGGGGCAATGATGCCGATCCGACCGGAATAGCAGGCGTGCGCGTACTCGCGCGCCGGACCGGCCTCGGCGCGCCGCGGCAGCAGCGTCCAGCCTTCCGCCTGCAGCTGCTGCTCAAGCGCCTCGGCGCGGTAGTGGTGCTGCTTGAAATAGGCGACGTTGGTGCCGGTCTGCATCAGCTCGATGAAGCGCAGGCTGATCGGTCGCTGGCGCAGGTAGTCCAGCCACGCCGGCAGCTGTTCATCGTTGAGGCCACGCAGCAGCACCGCATTGAGCTTCACCGCAGCGAGCCCGGACGCCAGCGCGGTGTCGATCCCGAGCAGCAGATCCGGCAGCCGGTCATGGCCGGTGATCTGCGCGAAGCGCTCGCGGTCCAAGGTGTCGATGCTGACATTCAGATGCGTAAGCCCGGCCGCGCACCAGTCGGCAAGGCGTGCCTGCAGCAGGCAACCGTTGGTGGTCAGCGCCACCTGGCCGATGCCCTGCGTGGTCGCCGCGACCCGGATGATCGCAGTCAGGTCCTTGCGCAGGCTGGGCTCGCCGCCGGTAATCCGGACCTTGCGCATCCCAACCGCGGCAAACGCCCGCAGCAGCCGCGCGATCTCATCCAGACTCAATGGCGCAGGCAGGTCAGGCCGCGCCTGATAGCCCGACGGCAGACAGTAGCTGCAGCTGAAATTGCACGCCTCGATTACCGAAAGACGCAAGTACGGAAACGTCCGACCAAAACGGTCGGCCAGAACGGCCATGTTGTCACTCCTTTCCAAATGCGGGAGGCGGCCACGTTTCCACGACCACCCTGACGGCCCGAAAGCCTCGTTCGGCTGGCCGTATTCCATGACAGGAACCCAGGCCCACCGACTCGGAGTCGCAGCGCAGGCTCCTGCCGCCGCTGCCCGGACAGTCTAGCCCGCAACCCGCTGCTGCAGGCGTGGCGCAGTACACGGAGGAATGACGCGTGCAGCAGCGAGCGGCGCCCGAAAGTCCCTCCTTGTGCAGCCCAGCTGGATGGCTTCATGGTGGGTCGATTCCTGATCGTTGGTCTGCTGCGCGACGGCGAGGGAGGTTCGATGATCCTGTTTCATCGCAGCAGCCCGCCGCTGCTGCTCGGCAGTATCCTGTGGGCGTTCGGAGCGGCCTTTGCGTTGGGCCTGAGCCTCGCAGCCCCCCGATGGGAAGGGTCGCGGCAGCGCCGTAAATTCGGTGCCGGAAGCACTCATCGCAGTAATCCGCTGAGCAGTGTTGGCAGCGATGCAATCAAATGTCGCCGTCGGGCGTCTTTGGAGAGCGTGGCAACTGCCCCGACTCACTGGATTGCCCGCCAATGACGCCAACCCCGGCATTGCGAAATCGGACGCAAGGGAGAATGCTTTGATCGCTCTGAAGGACGCCGACTACCAGCGCGCCTATCGCTACGCGACCGTGCTGTGTGGCGACCGCGACCTCGCCTTCGACCTGGTGCACACCGCAGTAGCCAACTGGCTGCAGGCCTCACCAAGAGGAGTAGACGATCCGCTGAGCTATTTCCTGCGCATCGTGCGCAACTGCTTCCTCGCCGATGTGCGGCGCGCGGCGCTGCTGCGCTGGAGTCCGCTGGAAGACGCCGACGGGGTGATCGCCACCGATCTGGCGCCGCTGGAAGACACCTGGCTGCAGCGCGACCAGCTGCAGCGCATCTGGTCGATGCTGGGCGCGGCAGAGCGCGAGGTCCTGTTCCTGTGGGCGGTGGAGGGCTACACCATCGAAGAAATCAGCCGCCAGACCGGGACGGCGCGCGGCACCCTGCTGACCCGGCTGCATCGCATGCGCAAGCGCTTCGCCCCGAGTGGCGTCGCGAGTTCCGTTGGAGAAGGATCATGAGCAATTCACGGGAAAAGATTCCGCTCAAGCAAGGTGTTGCTGAGCTGTTCTGCGACCAGTCACTGACTACAGCGCAGCTGCGCCAGCTTCGGGCCGCTGCTGATCAGGGCCTGCCGCAGCAGCCAGAGCGTCGCCGCTGGCTGGGCGCTGCCGCTGTGCTGGTGGCGGGAGCCGGGCTTGGGGTCTGGGCGGTCCGTCGCACTCCAGGCGAGCAGAACCTGATGCTGATGGCGGAGGAGATCGCCTACAACCATCTCTCGTATCGCATCATGGATGTTGCAGGAGCCAGCATTGCCGAGCTTCGACCCGCCTTCGCGCCACTCGGCTTTGCGCTGCTTGATGCGCCGAGTGACCCCGCGCTGGAAGGGGGTGAGCTCATTGGCGGCCGATTCTGCTCGGTTGCATCGGTGCCTGCGGTGCAGCTGCGATACCGCACGGCGGGCGGTGACGTCACCATGTGCCAGGCGCGTTTCGATCCGGTGCGCCACCGCCAGACACCCGATATGGCCGTGTCGGCGCCAGCAATGGTGCATGCCCGCGGCATGCGCGTGAGCCTGTGTCACATGCAGGGCGTGCTTTTGGCAATCGCCGCGGCCTGATCTCTGGCGTTCGTTTTTCGGGCAGCCAACGGTCCGGCGATCGGATGCCCACCGCGTCTGCCTGCATCCAGTCGCGCCGGCATCCGGCGTCAAACAGCCTCCCAAACTTCACCTCACACTGGAGAAAGTCCTCATGTTGCTCAACGTCCTTCGATCCCTGCTGCTGCTCGCCCTCGCCGTTCCGGTTGCTCAGGCTTCTGACCGTTTTGAGGCGTTTTCCAGCGAGCGTCTGGACAGCCTTCAGAAGTCTGGCGAAACCGTTCTGGTGGATGTCTTCGCCACCTGGTGTCCGACCTGCAAGCGGCAAGGCGCGATACTCGACGAACTCATGGCCGAGCCCGAGTTTGCCGACCTGGCTGGCCTCAAGCTGGACTGGGACGTCGACCGCCGCATCGCCCGTGAGCTGGGCGCGCCGCGCCAGAGCACGCTGATCCTGTTTCGCGGCGGCAAGCGCATTGGTATGTCGGTGGCGGAAACCGATCCGCAGCGCTTGCGGGCGTTTCTCGCTACCTCAGCTGACTGATACCGCCGGCCTGAGCCAAGCGACCTGAGCGCGTGGATCTGAGCCTGACGACGCTCGGCCTGGCCTTTCTTGCCGGCCTGGTCACCACCCTGTCGCCTTGCGTGCTGCCGATCCTGCCGATGATCGCATCGGCCGCGGCCGGTCGTTCTGCACTTGGCTTGGTCGCACTTGCAGCAGGGTTGGCCAGCGCATTTACCGTGGTGGGCGTCGCACTGGCCTCAGGCGGCCACCTGCTCGGCATTGAGGAGGACACGCTGCGCACCGCGGCCGGCTTGCTGATGCTGGTGCTCGGCGCGGTACTGCTGAGTTCGCGTATGCAGGATGGCTTTGCGCGCATCGCGACGCGTTTGGGCAATCGCGGCTACGGCGCACTGCAGCACATCCGCAGCGATCATCCGGCAGCGCAGTTCGCCGTGGGTGGCCTGATGGGCGTTGCCTGGACACCCTGCGTCGGCCCAACCCTGGGCGCCGCCATTGCCCTCGCAGCCGGTGGCGAAGGCATCGCCAGCGCCACCGTGGTGATGCTGTGCTTCAGCGTCGCCGCCGTGGTGCCGCTCACCGCGGCCGGCCTGCTGTCGCGCGGGGCCTTCATGCGCAATCGTGAACGTCTCGCGCAGGCAGGGCGCTGGGGCCGCATCGCAATGGGTGTCTCGCTGCTGCTGGTCGGTGCGCTGGTGTTGAGCGGCTACGACAAGCTGCTGGAGACATGGCTGCTGGAACTCGCACCGGATTGGTTAACCGAGCTGACCACGCGCTTCTGAGCGGAGGGCGTGATCGCGCCTGGTGTCCAGCGACGCTGCGCGCCGCGCCCATCCACTAGCCGCCTGTCGGACTCAGCCCGCATGTTTCATGACTTCGCGCGATGGTCGCGCAGGATAGTGTTCGCACAAGGGACTACCGAAGGAGCGTCGTATCGGGCCATACGACCGACTGAGGAAAATCTCCTGTGCGGACAAGAGACAAGCGAGGGCGCGTGAGATTCATGAAACATGCGGGCTAGCAGACTTAGGTCGGCCGGGCTGCAAATCCGTCTGCGCGGCCCGAGTCTTCAAAAAAAGTGCACGCCGCCAACTCTTGGCCCATAGCGCTGCTGTGGGCCTGCTAATCGTCGTTGTCTGTCCTCACGCAGCCAGCAATCGCCTCGACCACCTAAGTCCGACAGGCTGCTGGGTATCGGCTGGCTGTGTTGTAAAGTGCACCCGAATTCTGGCACACGGCTTCGCTTCGTTTGCCGCCTCACAAGTAGCGACCTGATCGCTTTACTTGGCGGCCACGATTCTGATCCATCGACGGTCCTGGAAGCGGCCCTGCCAGCGCTTGATCGATAGCTG